>JAIBAS010000518.1 GCA_019695075.1 Promineifilum sp.
GGCGAGATAGGTCGCCGCGCCTTTCCTGAATGTCAGACAGTCGCACGAACTAGCTGCGCAGCGTGCCGCCCGTCTGCTTGGCGACGTTCTCGACGATGCGGGCGGCGAGCGCCTCGAAATCCTCGTCGGTAAGCGTCTTTTCCTGTGGCTGGATCGCCACCTCGATGGCGATCGACTTCTTGCCGAAGCCGAGCGCCTCGCCTTCGAACACGTCGAAGACGGTGACGCCCGCGATAAGGTTGCGATCGGCCGCAGCCGCCGCGCGGCTGAGCGAGCCGGCCGCGGCTGAGGTCTCGGCCGACGCGCAGGGCATCGCTGCCCAGGCGGCGGTGACGCAGCAGGCCGCCGTCATCAGCGCCGCGCGCGGCCTTGACGCCAACGCCCGCGTTCTGGGCACCCTCAAGATGGTGCTCAACGCCGTCATGCTCGACATCGACGCCGCCGCGCTACCGGCCCTGGCGGCCAACCCTCAGGTCGTATCGGTCAACCTCATTCATGACTACGAGTTGGACCTGAGCGAGACGGTGCCCTACATCGGCGCGACCGAGTTGCACGATCTGGGCGTGGATGGCACGGGCGTCGTTGTCGCCGTCATCGACAGCGGCGTCGACTACTACCACATCGCCTTTGGCGGCTCCGGCGACCCGGCCGACTTCGCCAACGACGACCCGACGATCATCGAGCCGGGAACCTTCCCGACCGATAAGATCATCGGCGGCTACGACTTCGTCGGCTCCAACTGGCCGAACACGGACGAAGAACCCGACCCCGACCCGCTGGACGACGGCGCGGGCGGTGGTCACGGCACTCACGTCGCCGACATCATCGGCGGTGAGTTGGGCGTGGCTCCGGGCGTCAAGATGTACGCCCTGAAGGTCTGCTCCTCCGTTTCCACGTCCTGCTCCGGCCTGGCCATGATGCAGGCGATTGAGTTTGCCGTTGACCCCAACGGCGACGGCAACACCAGCGACCATGTGGACGTGCTCAACATGTCCATCGGTTCGCAGTACGGCGACCCGCGCTACGATGACACCTCGGCGGCGGTCAACAATGCCAGCGCCATCGGCGTGCTGTCGGTCGTCTCCTCCGGCAACGGCGGCGACAAGCCCTACGTTCATGGCACGCCTTCCGCGGCGACGACGGCTCTGGCCGTCGCCCAGACGGAAGTGCCGTCCTCGACGCTGGATGTCCTGGAAGTCGTGGAACCGGAAGAGATCGCCGGCATCTACCAGGCCGTCTTCCAGCCGTGGTCGGTGCCCCTCTCGACGACCGGCCCGATCCAAGCGCCGCTGCAATATGGCGACACGGACGGCGACAACCTGAACGGTTGCGCGCCGTTCAGCGGTGACCTGACCGGCATGATCGTGCTGGTGGACCGCGGCGCGTGCAACTTCACGCTGAAGATCAGCCACATCAGCCAGGCCGGCGGCGAGGCCGGCATCATCGGCCTCATCGCCCCCGGAGACCCCTTCACGGGCGCGGACGGCGGCGACCGGCCGATTGACATCCCCGGCTTCATGATCAGCCAGGCGCATTCGACGATGTTGAAGAATGCCGTAGCGGCGGGCGATGTTGTGGTCAGCTTGGACCCGGCCAATAGCATCGCGCTGGTTGGCCACGTGGTTGGTTCGTCCAGCCGCGGCCCGGCGACGGGCACGAATGAGGCCGGCCCGGATATCGGCGCGCCCGGCGCGTCCGTTTCGGCGTTGGCCGGCACGGGCACGGGCACGGAGGTCTTCGGCGGCACGTCGGGCGCGGCGCCCATGGTCACCGGCTCGGCCGCGCTGCTCATGCAGGCTTACCCCGACCGCTCCTGGGCGGAGATCCGCGCGGCGCTGGTGGGCACGGCCGAGACTGACATCATGGTTGCCCCGGCGGCGTTTGGCGGCGAGTTGGCCCCCATCAGCCGCATCGGCGGCGGCGAAGTGCGCGTCAATCGCGCTTATGCCTCGCCCGTGGCGGCCTGGGATCGCAACACGCTGGAGAGCACGCTGTCGTTCGGCTTCCATGAGGTGACGGGCCAGCTCGACATGATCAAGCGCGTCACCATCCGCAACTACTCCAACGCCGCGATCACCCTGCGCTCGGAAGTGGAATACCGCTTCGACAACGACACCAGCGGCGAAGTGCGGGTCACCGCGCCGACGCTGGTCACGGTTCCGGCCAACGGCAGCGTTGTTGTGCCGGTGCGCATGTTCATCCGGCCGCGGCTGGCTCGCCCGCTGCACGAGTGGTGGCTGAACAGCGGTTCCGCCGGCGCGAGCGGCAATGCTCTGACCGAGCTTGAGTACGACGGCTACATCCACTTCAACGGCGTGGGCAACAGCGCGGGCACGTCCATCCACGTCCCGTGGCACGTGCTGCCGCGCGGCGCTGGCCTGCCGCAGACCGGCTTTGTGAGCTCGACCAACACCGGTTGGGTGCGCAACAACGGCATGGCGGCGATGTACGTCGATACCTACTCGCTGCTGGGCACCAGCCCCGAGCAGCCCAAGCCGCCGCAGAACGTTGGCGCCAACGCGGCCCCGGCCGACCTGCGCTACTTCGGTGTGCAGACCTACCCGGTCCCGGCCGGCTACTGCGGCGCCGAGGACTCGTTCGTGATGGCCTTCGCCATCAACACCTGGGACCGTCAGTCGCACGTCAACGTGATCGAGTATGACGTCTATCTGGACACCAACAGCGACGGCGCGCCCGATTACGTGGTCTTCAACTTCGACGCGTCGCTCTCCACCTCGTTGAGCGATGGGCGTAACGTCACCTGGGTGGTCGACCTGGCCACAGGCGCGTCCGACGCGTGGTTCTTCACCGGCCACAACACCAACAGCGGCAACACCGTGTTGACGTTCTGCGCCGACCAAATCGGCATGGATGCCAGCGACCTGTTGGCGACGTCGATGAACGTCGATGTCTATGCCTTCGACTGGTACTACCGTGCCGGCGCTATCGACGCGATCGAGGGCATGAACGTTGTGCCGTTGGGCGAGCGCTATCTGACCCTCTTCCAGGGCGGCGATGTGGGCTACACCACGTTGCCGGCGCGCTCGACGCGCACCGCCTTCGGCATCATCGACTTCGGCGACCAGTTGAACGAGACCGAGACGGGTGTGCTGTGGCTCTACGGCCCCGGCGCGCCCAACGAGGTCCGCACCTGGGAGCTTCAGCCGTAACGGTTGACGATGGGGTAAGAAAATGAGACCGCCGGTCATCTAGATGGCAGAGCGGACAGCAAGAACGCTTCTCATTTTCCTCCTCCTCCTGTAGCAAGACGCCGCGCCCAACTCGATTGGGCGCGGCGTTTTTGCTGGCTACGATTCCGGTAGATCTACGAAGAGATCGGCTTCGAACAATTCCTAATTCCCCAGCGCCTGGTCAATGTCGGCAACGATGTCGTCGATGTGCTCCAGCCCAACGGAGACGCGGATCAGGCCGGGGGTGATGCCTACCATGCGGCGCTCGCCGTCGGTCAGGGCGCTATGGGTGGTGCTGGCCGGGTGGGTGACGGTCGTGCGCGCGTCGCCCAGGTTGGCGACGATGTCGCACATCTTCAGCCCGTCCAGGAAACGCCGCCCGGCCGGCAGCCCGCCGCTGACCTCGAAGGTGACGATGCCGCCGCCGGCCGACATTTGTCGCCGCGCCAGCGCGGCCTGCGGGTGCGACGGCAGGAAGGGATAGCGCACCGTCTCCACGCCCGCCCGCCGCGACAGCCACTCGGCCAGGGCCAGGGCGTTGGCGCAGTGGCGCTCCATGCGCAGCGGCAGCGTCTCCAGCGACTGGCTGAGCAGCCAGCTATTGAAGGGCGACAGCGTCGGCCCCGTCTGCCGCGCGAAGTGGGTCAGTTCGTTGACCACCAGCCGGTCGCCCAGAATGACCCCGCCGATGGTGCGCCCCTGGCCGTCGAGGAACTTGGTCGTCGAGTGGACGACGAGGTCCGCGCCCAGCGCCAGCGGATGCTGGATGACGGGCGTGGCGAAGGTGTTATCGACCACCATCAAAACGTTGCGCTCGCGGCACAGCGCCGCCACCCAGGCCAGATCGACCAGCGTCAGGCCGGGGTTGGAGGGCGTCTCCACCAGGCACAGGCGCGTCTCCGGCCGGAAGAGGCCGGGCCACGTCTCGGTCAACTCGCAGTCGGCGTAGCTGTGGGCGATGCCCCAGCGCGGCAGGATGGTCGTCAGCAGCTGGTGCGTGGCCCCGAAGAGCGAGCGCGAGGCCACGACGTGGTCGCCGCTGTTGAGCAGCCCGGCCATGATGGTGAAGAGCGCGGCCATGCCCGACGCCATCGGCAGCCCCGCCTCGGCCCCCTCCATGCCGCATAGCCGCGCCACCAGTTCGGCGCTGTTGGGGTTGTCCCAGCGCGTGTAGACGTAGCCCGGCTCCTCGCCGCCGTAGATGGCGCGGGCCTGGTCGGCGCTGTCGAAGGTGAAGCCGGAGGCCATGTAGATGGGCGTCACCTGTTCGCGGTAGTGGCTGGCGCGGGCGCGGGTGCGGATGATGCGGGTTTCGGGGCGGGGGCGGCGGTTGTCGGCGGGCATGGGCTGTCTCCTGCGGTTGGTTTCGGCCGGCGGCAGCGATTAGGACCGCCAGCATCACCCTATTGTAACCCTGTGCAGCCGCAATCGAACATGGCTGGCACAGATTGGTGGGCAATCGCACGCTCCCTGTGGCGCGATGCTCCCTGTGGCGCGATTCTCCCGAATCGCGTTCCCACGTCGGTGAAGAAGAGCGATTCGGGAGAATCGCGCCACGACGTCGGTGAAGAAGAGCGATTCGGGAGAATCGCGCCACGACGTCGGTGAAGAAGAGCGATTCGGGAGAATCGCGCCACGACGTTTGATAGCGTCAGGCAATCGTCAGGTTGTCGCCCTTGCCAGCAGGCGGGGTTGTGGCTATAGTGCCCATGATGGCAGACACCGTTCCCCTTTCCGCCGCCTGGCGCACCGACACCGGTCTGGTGCGCGGCCACAACGAGGATTTCGTCAAGGTCTACGAGCCGGCCACGGAGGACGAACGCCGTCGCCACGGCGCGGTCTACATCGTTGCCGATGGCGTGGGCGGGGCCGACGCCGGCGAGGTGGCCAGCGAGTATGCCAGCGAGCAGACGCTCCAGCACTACCTGGCTGCCGACGGCCGCGCCGATTGGGGCAAGCGGCTTATCGACGCCATGCAGGCGGCCAACACCGACCTGCGCCGCCTGGCCGCCGGCCGCGACGACAGCCGGCGCATGGCCACGACGATGGTCGCCGCCGTCATCCAGGATGGCCACGCTTACATCGGCAACGTCGGCGACAGCCGCGCCTACCAGTGGCGCGAGGGGCACCTGGAGCAGATCAGCCGCGACCAGAGCCTCGTCGCCCGCCTCGTCGAAGAGGGCGCGCTGACGCCGGAAGAGGCCGTCCACTACCCCTACAAGAACGTCATCCTCTACAGTATCGGCTCCGAGAAGCGCCCACCCATCGACCTGTACGAGATCGTCCTGGAGCCGGGCGACCTGCTGGTGCTCTGCTCCGACGGCCTGACGCGACACGTTGAAGACGGCGAGATCGCCGCCATTGCCGGCGACGAGCGGCCGGACGTGGCCGCCGATATCTTGGTTCGGCTGGCCCGCGAGCGCGGCGGCGAGGACAACATCACCGTGGCCATCATCCAGCACGGCGAACGACTGGAGGAGAGCACCCGGCCCACGGCGCGGCTGGCCACGGCCACGGTCAGCGCCACGGCCGATGCGCCCACAGCGCCCATCCCCGCCCCCGCGACTGTGCCCCCGCCTGGGCCGCGCGTCGCCATGCCAGTGCCCGCCGCCACAACACGGGAGCACTCGCGCAGCCTCTGGCCGCTGACCTTCGCCCTGGCGGCGATCATGGTCGTGCTCATCCTCGTCCTCTGGGTCGTCGTCCAGCGCGCCACGACCATCTAGCGCTCCCTACCCCCCGTGCCTGGCACTTTCTGAAGTGCCTGGCACGTTCTTATGCATTCTCCAGGAAAGTGCGACGCACTGCGGAAAGTGCGACGCACTGAAAGCACGACTTTGACGCGCCCGCCAAGACCCCCTACAATAGTGGATCAATATGACAAGTGTACTACGTATTCTGCCCCTGGGTGGGCTGGGTGAGATCGGCAAAAACATGACCGCCTTCGAGTATGAGGACGACATCCTCATCGTCGATGCCGGCGTCATGTTCCCCGAAAATGACATGCTCGGCGTCGATCTCATCATTCCCGATTACCACTACCTGATGGAAGAGGATCGCCTCTCCAAAATCCGTGCCATCCTCATCACTCACGGCCACGAAGACCACATCGGCGCGTTGCCGCACATGATCGAGGACATCCGCGCACCTATCTACGCCACGCCGCTGACGCTGGGCCTGATCGAGGCCAAGCTGCGCGAGGCCCGCCGCCTGGACGACATCGAGCTGGTCTCTTTCCGCGCCGGTGAGGTGCTCCAGATCGGCCCGTTCAAGGTCGAGCCGTTCCACGTCGCCCACAGCATCCCCGATTGCGTCGGTTTTGGCATCACCACGCCGGTCGGCCTGGTGGTGCATACCGGCGACTACAAGTTCGACCACACGCCTATCGACGGTTGGCCGCCTGACTTCGCCAAGCTGGCCGAATTCTCGCAGCGCGGCGTGCTGGCCCTGCTGGCCGATAGCACCAACGCCGACCGGCCTGGCTGGACGGAGTCGGAGATGGACCTGGCCCAGGGCTTCGAGGACGTTTTCCGCACCGCCCCCGGCCGCATCATCGTGGCCACCTTCGCCTCGCTCATCTCGCGCGTGCAGATCGCCGCCGCCGCGGCCCAGAAGTTTAACCGCAAGATCGCCATCGCCGGCCGCTCCATGCGCGACGCGGTCAAGATCGCCCGCAAGCTGGGCTATCTGGAAGTGCCCGACGACCTGATCATCGACATCAGCCAGGCCGTCACCCTGCCGTCCAGCCGCGTCGTCATCATGGCCACCGGTTCCCAGGGCGAGCCGTCGGCCGTGCTTGGCCGTCTGGCGCGCGGCCAGCACAAGCAACTCAGCATCCAGGAAGGCGACACAGTCATCTTCTCGGCCCACCCCATCCCCGGCAACGAGGAACTCATCTACCGCACCATCAACCAGCTTTACCGGCGCGGGGCGACGGTGCTCTATGACCGCATCGCCAAAGTTCACGTCTCCGGCCACGCCAGCCGCGAGGAGATGAAGCTGCTGATCAACCTCATCAAGCCGGTTTTCCTGATCCCCATCCACGGCGAACTGCGCCACCTGAAGCTGCACGCCCAGATCGGCCAGACGCTGGGCATTCCCGCCGAGCGCATCGCCGTGGTCGAGAACGGCACGCCCATCGACCTGACGCCCTACAGCATGAACGTGCGCGACCGGCTGCCCGGCGGCTACGTCTTCGTCGACGGCTCCGGCGTGGGCGACATCGGCTGGGCGGAAGTGCGTGACCGCGACCGGCTGGCGCAGGCGGGCTACTTCTTCGCCGCCGTGCCCACCGACGGCCGCGGCGGCCTGGCCGGCCCGCCCCAGCTCAGCACGCGCGGCTTCGTCAACGAAGCCGAGGCGACCGAGTTGCTGCTGGAGGCCGAAAAGCTCATCGCCCGCACGGCGGCCGAGGCCCAGCGCGAAGGCCGGCCCATCTCCGCGTCACAGATCGAGAACGCCCTCAGCCGCTATCTCTATGACGAGACGCGCAAACGGCCGGTGATTGAGGTCGTTGTGGTGTAGGGGGCAGTGGACAGTGGACAGTGGCCAGTAGGTCAGTGGACAGGTACAGACCGCCGACTACAATGACCTACTGCCCTACTGCTCCCTATCCCCTAATCCCTACCCCCTAGCCCCTACTCACCGATAAAGGACGCGCGTCTCCAGCGGAGCGCGCGTTTTTTGTCGCGCTTCGGCGGGGTAGCCCAGGGTGATCAGGCCCTGCGGCTGCCAGTCGGCCGGCAGGTCGAGCGTCCGGCGGACGACGCCGGCGCAGAAGAGCGGCGCGCACAGCCAGCATGCCCCCAATCCCAGCGCGTGCGCCGCCAGCAGCAGGTTCTGCCCGGCCATGGCCGCGCTCTGGACGGCCATCGTCGCCTCGTGGCCGCTGCGGCGGGCGTCGAGGTAGGCGTCCATGTCGGCCAGGGTCAGGCAGAGCAGGACGAGCGCCGGCGCGCTGCTGATGCGGGCATAGGCGCGGTCGGCGTCGCGGGCGATGGCTT
>JAIBAS010000634.1 GCA_019695075.1 Promineifilum sp.
GTCAATGGCGTAGAGCGCCTTCTCCAGCAGCGGCGCGGCGCGGCCGTTGTTGAGTTGGGCGATCTCGTTGCGCAGCCGTTCGATGCCGCCGGCGGCCTCGATGGCGTCGCTCTCCGTCTCGCGCAGGTTGGTGATGAGGCCCTGGAGGAGGCTGGGGTCAATGGTCCCGTCGCCGATGCGGTTGAGGTAGGCGAGCAGCGCCTGGGCGTCGTCGAGAAGCCGGGTGAACTGCTGTTCGAGCGGGTTGCCGGCCGGGATGTCCTGGATCGTGGCCTTGATCTTCGCCAGCGCTTCGGGGATGTCGCCGATGTCGATCCCGGCCACGTCGCGCAGCCAGCGCGCCAGGCCGTCGCCGGGCACGGCCTCCGTCTGCTTGACCACCAGCCGCAGCGTCCCGGCCAGGTCGCGGATGCGCCTCTCCGACTCGGCGATCTGCCGGTCGTCGAGCCTGATCTTGCCCAGTTGGGCGTCGTTGAGCTTGCGCGCCTCCTCGGCCAGTTCCCGTGCCGCCAGCGAGGCGTCGAGATACTGCTCGGTCAGCAGCCGCATCTCCGGGTTAGCGGTGATGCGCGGCGAGCTGATGCCCTGGATCGACTCGCCGATGGCTAGCGCCTTCTGGCTGACGTCCTCCAGGTTCGCCAGGAACTGCTTGAACCCCGTCGCGTCGTGGCGGCTGATGAGTTCGATCAGGAGTGATGCCATGTTTCGATGAGGCCGGCGAGCTTCTTGGTGCGGATGTAGAACTCGTGGTTGCTGTCCTGGGCCAGTTCGGCCAGGGATTTGCCGTTCATCTCGGCGGCGTAGTAGGCGTGGGCCATCAGGTCGAGCAGGGTCAGGTCCTGGTCAAGCAGCCCGCCAGGGTCCGGCAGGGCGTGGTACATCTCCCGCAGGATGTACAACTGCAAGGCGTAGTTCTGGGGGAAGGGCGGCTTGACCAGCGCCTTCTTACTCAGGAAGGCCTGGGCGGCTATCCAGTCGAAAGGAAAGCTGGCGGGATACCCAATCCCCCGTGGCCCGGCTGAGCAGGGCGACAAAGGCCATCGGCAGGCCGTTGAGGTCGGTGTTGTCCGGCGTTAGCAGCGGCCGGACACCATCGGCAAAACCCTCCCACCGCTTCACCAGGCGCATACCCAGGCTGGCGATGCTGAAAGAGAAGGCCATCGGCGCCTCCTCCTCCTGGCCTGTCTCCGGGTTGAGCAGGGTGACGTAGACGCGGCCGTAGTCGTCGGCCGGGTCGTCCTCGTCCCCCTGCTCTTTGACCGCCTGATTCAGGTACGCGCGGTAGGCCTTGTAGGCGTGCTTGTCCATGACTTCGGGGAAGAGGATCGTCCCCTCGAAGCCCTCAACGGTTGAGGTGGCTTGGTTGCCGTCCAGGAAAGTGAAGTCCACGGTGTTATTTCCTCCGTGCGTCGCTATCGCTATTAGGAGATGGTCTCGTCATCGATGTCGCCGCGCAGCGCGAACGTGTACAGGATGTCGCCATTGCGCTGCAGGGCGGGCGGCATGACGCGGAACAGCACACCGACCAGCTTGAACCGCCGGTTGCCGCTGTCGGCCCCGGCCGGCGCCCAGCGGATGCCGATGGACGAGTCGCCGTGGGCGGCCATGAGGGCCTCCTGCAGGTCCTTGCCGCTGATCGCCGTGTGGCCGCTGTGGCCTTCAGTGTAGACGGCCGTCACCGTCACCTCATACGGCTGCTTCTCGCCGGTCGAGGTGAAGACCGTGCCGTTCAGCACGGGCAGGTTCGACGTGGTGTAGTCGCCGCCCGAAACGGCGACCTCCGTGATTTCGCCCTGGACGGTGATTGTGTTCTGGGCGGTGAAGGTGCCGAGATTGGACAGGTCCAGTTCAACGACGGCATCGCTGATGGTGGGGATGTGGGTTTGGGTTACGGCCATAGTGGGCTCCTGTAGGCTCTGCTTGGGTTTGCAGGTCTATGGCCGATTGTACAGGAGACAAGTATTCGTTATTGCCGGAGTGCCGACTCCAGCGCACAGGGCTTTTCTTCAGTCAGAATGAGTAATAAAATCGGCGGCAAACCATGACTTGGCCGCCGAAAAGCACCGGCGCTGATCGTTTGGACTGGCATAGTTCTTCAAGGACAAGAAACGTCGTGTAAGTTGAAATGGTCTGGGTGATGTGTGCATTTGGAATGTCTTGTAGCTCGAATCGTAGCATCTGGAGCCTCCCACTCTCGACTCAGTATGATCGTCTCCAGAGCTTTAGAGGTTTTGACTTCACCGATAGGGTTAGAACCTTACACTATAAGACTGTACCAGCGTTGGCTGTCGGCTTGGACGACTACTTTCAGCTTTCAATTACCAGCGACCGCACCGGAGCCCGGGTTACCGGAGGCCGGCCGATAAGCATTCTGCCGTAGCGACGCCGGCCCTGCCCCGGGTTGATCCATGTTAACGTTGCCGTTTCGTGGGCTTGCCTTTTGGGGTCGCTTTATCTAGCTCACACGAACATCGACTTTCCAGTGTCTAAGAGTGCATTTGAAAAATCCT
>JAIBAS010000436.1 GCA_019695075.1 Promineifilum sp.
AGCAACTGCAAGCGAAGGACACACTTATGAGCGCCCTCATCCCGGTCGAGCAGAAATCGGTACTCTTTTACGATGATGCAATTATTGCCATCGCAGTCGACACGCCCGACGCTGGCCGGAAGATCTACGTGCCCATTCGCCCCATCTGCGACCTGCTGGGTATTGCCTGGAGCCCGCAGCGCCTGCGTATTCTGCGCGACCCTGTCCTGCAACGAATGATCCAAGGTGTGATCGTAACGATCACACCTTCGTCAACCCAAAGGGCAGGGGGTCCCCAGGAAATGCTCTGCCTGCCGCTTGACTACCTCAACGGCTGGCTCTTCGGCATTAGCGCCGACCGCGTCCGGCCAGAACTGCGAGAGCGCATTGTCCGCTACCAAGAGCATTGCTACCGCGTCCTGGCCGAAGCCTTCCAAGAGGGTCGCCTGACTGTGGAAGACACCGACATCCTGGCCGGTGTCTCCCCCGAAACCGCCCAAGCGGTACACCTGGCTCAGGCTATCCTTGCCTTAGCCCGCAACCAGGCCCTGATGGAGCAGCGCGCCAGCACGCGCTTCCAGCAGCTGGAAACCCGTCTAGAAACTATTGAGGACAGTCTAAATCAGCCAGGGCGCACCGTCAGCCAGGACCAGGCCAGCCAAATCAGCCAGGCGGTTAAGGCGGTTGCCCTGGCCCTGGGCAAGGCCAGCGGCCGTAATGAGTTCGGCGGCGTCTACGGAGAGTTCTACCGCAAGTTCGGCATCACCAGCTACAAGTTGCTACCGGCGCGCCGCTTCGAGGAGGCCATGCGCTTCTTGACTGACTGGCATGGCGAAGTGACGGGACAGGGGGAACTGCCGTTCTAAATGAAGAACGCACCGTCATTTTCTATGATGACGAGTTGACGGCCGTGCTGGTTCGAGTGGGTGGCGAGGAGCAGGTCTTCGTACCTGTCCGGCCGCTGTACGATTAGCTGGGCGTGGATTGGTCGGCCCAGCGCAAGCGAATTGTGGGCGATGCCGTTCTGTCAGAGGCGGTTCGTGCTGTGGCAGTAACTGCCACAGAAGCCGGTGGCCGGCGCGAGATGCTCTGTTTACCGGTGGACCTGCTCAACGGTTGGTTGTTCGGTGTCAGCGCAGAGCGCGTCAAGCCGGAAATCCGCGAGCGTCTTATCCGTTATCAGAAGGAGTGCTACCGCGTATTGGCCCGGGCGTTCGTCAAGGAACCCACGGCCGGCGCCGTCTCGCCGACGACGGCCACGCTGCTCCAGGTGCGCGAGATGGGGCGGGCGATCATGCAGATGGCCGAGGAGCAGATCGAGTCTGAGCGCCGGCTGACAACGACCGAGTTGCGGCTAGAGCGAGCGGCCCAGGTCTACGGAGACCTGACCCGGTGCGTGACCACGATCGAGCAGAAGCTAATCCCTGGCCCGACGGTGGCCGAGGAGCAGGCCAGTCAGATCAGCCAGGCGGTGAAAGCCGTTGCCCTGGCCTTCGGCAAGGACAGCGGCCGAAATGAATTCGGCGGTGTCTACGGAGAGTTCTACCGCAAGTTCGGTGTCGCCAGCAACAGGATGCTACCGGCGCGCCGGCTTGAGGAGGCAACGAGCTTTTTGGCGGACTGGCATTAGACGGTGACCGGGGGCCACTGCCGTTCTGATTACCTGGGGTGTGTATGCAAACTAGGTTAGCGATGCTAGAGTCGTAGGTATGCATCGTAGTGACCTGACAAACGAACAATTGAAGAAGTTGGAGCCGCGGTTACCAGCACAAGTGGGCTAAGGCCGGCCGCGGTATGACGACCGGCAGGTGGTCAATGGCCTTCTGTGGGTGCTGCGCACAGGCGCGCCGTGGCGCGATCTGCCGAAGCGATATGGTTCCTGGCCGACGGTTTGCGGCCGGTTCCAGCGTTGACGAAAGCCCGACATCTAGGACGGCCTATTGGCCCAAGTCCAGTCGGTGGCTGAGGGCGAAGGGACAGTAGACCGGGACGTCCATGGAGCCTTGTTGCTACGGGGACTCCATTTTCTGTTGGCTGTGTCGCAGTGTGGTTAGGACGAACTGCTGGACCAGATAGTTAGAGGAGGCGTCGCCACGAGTCATTACACTCTCTTCGAGCACGAGCATTTGCCCTTCGCGTGGGAGAACCGCCACCTGCAGTTGTTAGAGCGCGCCCGCGTAGCCAAGGAGGCCGACGTCCTGACGGCGACCAGCCACGGAGGGCAGCGCACACTGCGCGCCCACCAGTTCGCCGGTACGCTGCGGCTAGGCGCGGACACGATCACCATCCTGCCCAAGATTGACTACGGCGACGGCCGGGCGGAGTCGGCGGCGCGCAACCTGCTTTACATGCTGGAGCAAGCGGGCACCCTGCCGCCGCACCGCCAGTCGCTGGCCCCGTTGCTGCGGCGCGGCGGCGACTGGTTCGAACTACTGACGCGCATCTTCGCCACGGAACTGCTGGCGCAGTGGACGCGCGGCCCGCACCGCCACTACCAGCTCATCGAAGACACGCTACCCGTCCTGCGCGGCAAGCTCCAGGTGCAGCGGCAGGCGCGCCAGCCGGCGCGCGACCACCGCTTCGACGTGGCCTACGATGAGTTCACGGAGGACAACCCGCTGAGCCGGGTGCTGCGCTACGTCGTCGAGCAGCTCTGGCGGCGGGCGCGCGACGGCGGCAACCGCCGGCTGCTGGGCGAGCTGCGCCAGCTCATGGACCAGGTCAGCCTGGAGCCGTTTCTGACGGCCGCGGCCATTCAGCCGGGCCTCATCAACCGGCTGAACGCGCGCTACGAGCCGCTGCTGAACCTGGCCCGGCTCTTCCTGGGCCACGAGTCGCTGGAACTGGCGCGCGGCGACGCGCAGACTTTCGCCTTCGTGTTTGACATGAACCAGCTCTTCGAGGCGTTCCTAGTCGGCTTCATCCGGCGGCGCTGGGCGGCCGTCGTCCCGCCGGGGCTGCAAGACTGCACGCTGCACCCCCAGGGCCACCACCACACCCGCTATCTGGCCGGCCAGGACGGCGGCGGGCCGGTCTTCCGACTGAAGCCGGACATGGTCTTCCGGCGCGGCGGCGACTTTCCGCTGCTGATCGACGCCAAATACAAGGCGCTGACCGATCGTGCGGGGCAGGGGGGTATGAGCCAGAGCGACTTCTACCAGATGTTCGCCTACGCCCACCGCTACGCCGCGCCGCGCGTGCTGCTGCTTTACCCTCAGGTGGTCGCCGCCCACCGGGCGCGGTTCTACCTGATCGACCACCCGGCGACGGTGTCGGCCGCCACGGTCAACCTGCGGCGCGACCTGAGCAAGGCGGAAAACCAGCGGGCGCTAGCCGGGGAACTGAGACAACTCTTGGCAATGGAGATGGACAATGGACGCTAACGGACAACCGGCGACTGAGTGGCGGGGCTTGCTGGAGTGGTGGCTGCGGGACAACCCGCGCGACATCCCGCCCAAGTTGGAGGCGCTCCGCCAGGAGTTCGTCGCCCGTTTCCCGCGCGAACGGCTGCGAGAGCTGACCCTGAAGGAGTACGCCGTCGGTCACGCAGGATCCAAGGAAAGCTTCTGCTACTGGCTGGAGTGGCGGACCGAAGAGCTGGGCAGCGTGAAGGGTGGCAGTTCGTTCAAGTGGGGCGTGTGGTGGAGCCAGGCGTCCGGCGGCTGGAGCTATAACCTGGGCCAGTTCAGCGACGCCGAAGACGCGCGGCGGAAGCTGCTGGGCGGGGTGGGCGCGCTGCTCGACGCCGCGGCCGACGGCCGGTACGAGGCGCTGGACAGCATCGGTGATAAGCAACTGGGCCCCAACCGCAACTCGCTGCGCGCCAAGCCGCTGTCGCTCTACTTCCCGCAGGCGTTCCTGCCCATCTCCAACCCCGACCACCTGGCCAACGCCCTGCGGCGCTTTGGCCTGACGCCGGAAAAGGGTCTGCACGCCTCTAACCGCCAACTGCTCGACCACTTACGCCGCCTGCCCGAGTTCGACGGCGTGCATCCGGTGCAGATCATGCACTTTCTCTACGACAACGGTTTCGACAAGGGGCCGTTCGCCTTCGGCAACGGGGCGAACCTGGCGGCGGCCATCGAGGCGTTCGGCCGCTTCGCCCATAGCGAGAAGTACCACAGCGAGGAGTACGACTACAAAAAGGCGCTGCTGGACGAGCTGGGGCCGGTGCTGCAGGAACTCGTGGCCGGAGCGGCCGAGCCCGGCCTGGCGCGCCTGCGCGAGGTCGCCCGGGCCCAGGTGGAGGCGGCCAACAACCTCGTCACCTGGCAGGCGTGGGACAAGTTCCGCGCCTACCTGGAGAAGGTCCCGCCGGCGGAAGTGAAGGAGCAGCTGGCGGCGCTGCTGGACGAGCAGGGGGACGTGGTCGAGCGTATTGACGGCTTCCGCGAGGAAGTGGAAAGCAGCACTCAGCGCGCACTTGGCAAGGCCGAGCCCCTGCCGCTGAACCTGGTGTCGCTGCTGCTCATGGCCCACGCGCCGGACGACCACATCATCTACCGCCGGTCGCTCATCGACCGGGCCTGCGTCGACTGGGGCGCGCCCAAGATCAGCAGCGGCCAGCGCAACGACGGCGTGAAGTACGCCCAAACCCTGAGTCTGGTCTTGCCGCTGCGAGAGCGGCTGACACCGGTGCTCGGCCGACCGGCCGACCTGATCGACGTCCACACGCTGCTGTATTTCAACGAGGTTGACACGTACAACGAGTTCAAGGTGACCGATGCGGGCCATGCGGAGCGCGATGGTGAGGGCCCTATCACCGACCCGGAGCTGCCGCCATTCTTGCAGCAACTGCTGGCGATCGCCGCGCGCACGCGCAACATCATCCTCTACGGCCCGCCGGGTACGGGCAAGACCTACTGGGTTCGCCAGTTGCAGCGCCGCTTCGATGGGCGCGAGGCGTTTGTCACCTTCCACCAGTCGTTCGGTTATGAGGACTTCATCGAAGGCATTCGCCCTGGACTGACGGTTGACGATCTGCGCTACCGCCTGCACGATGGGGCGTTCAAGCGGATGTGCGACCGGGCCGCGGAAGACCCCGACAACGAGTACCTGTTCGTCATCGACGAGATCAACCGGGCCAACATCGCCAAGGTCTTTGGCGAGCTCATCACACTGCTGGAGGACGACAAGCGGCTGGGCGAGCCGAACGAGGTGCGGGCCACGCTGCCGTACTCGGGCGACTCGTTCGGCGTGCCGGGCAACCTGCTGGTCGTCGGCACGATGAATACGGCCGACCGCTCGATCGCTTTGCTCGACATCGCCCTGCGACGGCGCTTCACCTTCGTCCACGTCGCGCCGGATGCGAGCCTGCTGCCGACCGTCTCCGGGGTCGACCTGGGCGCCGTGCTGCGCCGCCTCAACTCGCGGATCGCCGCCTTGCTAGACGGAGACCACGCTATCGGCCACAGCTATTTCCTGGGCGTGAAGACCCTCGAAGCGCTGCGGTTCGCCTGGGACCACCGCGTGCTGCCGCTGCTGCAGGAGTACTTCTACAACGACGCCGAGCGGCTGGCGGCGGTGGTCGGCGGCGACTTCCTGGAGACGCCGCCGCTGGACAAGGCCAGCGAGGCGGCGCTGGGCGAGCTGGTCGACCTCGACACCAAGACGTACCGGCCTACCGCGCTGTCGGACGAGGCGTTTCTGGCGGCGCTGAGAGAACTAGCGAAATAGAGGCGGCGCGGCCACCGGACAAACGCCTCACAGGAAGCCAGGTCATTATAAGACTAACGCCAATTATTTTAACTATGCCCCTTAGCTTTGAGTAGCGTGTGGCTAAACGCTCCCCCGCCCCTTTCACCACATTGACATCCCCTCACGTCCGGCTAAACTAGTACGCTACATCGCACGTCTGTTCGGGAGGATCCTCGCGGCCTACCTCAGACTGCGGCGCTGCCTTCCTGGTGATGGGCCTGCAAGACACAAGACACAAAACGAACCGCCGCGCATTGGAATCATATTCACCATGCAAGCCAAACCCTCCTTCGGTGCCCACGAAACCTTTGCCTTCCGCCACGGCTGGCTGAAGAAAGGCGTGGACGCGGCCGCCGCCGACCCTCTGCTCTTCACCCATGACGAGGCTCTCGTCACCCTCGGCGTCGGCAAGAACATGGTGCGCTCCATTCGCTTTTGGTGTCTGGCGACAGGAGTGGCCGCGGAGGGCGAGGCGGTAGGTCGGCAGCGACCGCTGGAACGCACCAGCCTCGGCCGCCAGTTGCTCGACGACGGCGGCTGGGACCCCTACCTGGAAGACCCCGGCTCCCTGTGGCTCATCCACTGGCAGTTGGCCGCCAACACCAACCGCGCTCTCGTCTGGCACATTATTTTCTGCGACTACTACGAAACCGAGTTCTCCAAAGCCCGGCTCGCCCACTTTGTCGCCCAGCAGCTTGGTAAACGCGGTCTTCTTACCACACCGGCGATGGTCGAGCGCGAGGTTGACACTTGCCTGCGGACCTATGCCGGCACCCTGGTTCGGGCGAAGGGGCCAACTGTCCTGGAGGAGACGCTCGACTGTCCATTGGTAGAACTTGACCTCCTCCGCCTGAATGCGGCCGAAGGGCTCTACCGCTTCAACGTCGGGCCAAAGGTAACGCTGTCGGCGGCGGTCTTTGGCTTCGCCCTGTTGCGCTATCTGGCAGGTCTCGACCTGACCCAGCGCACGGTAGCCGTTGACGACTGCCTCTACGCCCCCGGCAGCCCTGGCCAGGTTTTCAAGCTCGACGAGAACAGCGTCGTCGAGTACCTGGAGGTGCTAGAGACGCTGACCGACGGGGCGCTGCGCTTGCAGGAGACGGCCGGTCTGCGCCAGCTCTACATCCACCTGGAAGCCGCCCGGTTCGACGCCCGTGCTTACCAGCTGCTCGACCACTACTATGGACGAGACCCAGACTAAGCCTACCCTGGCCACGCTGGTTCGGGTCAGGCCGGGCATCCGGTCGATCAGCCTGGAGACGGACTTGCACCAGCCGACGGTGGCCGACGGCTACGTACTGACCGAGCAGGCGCGGGTGGTACTCGGCCGCTTGCTCGGTCGCTTCGCCGGCACCCACACCACCCGTGCCTGGACGCTGACCGGCCCTTACGGCTCGGGCAAATCCTACTTCGGTCTTTATCTGATGAACTTGCTGGCGGCGCAACTGCCGGCCCACGCCTCGGCGCTGGCGGCGCTGGCTCGCGAGGACAGCATGCTGGCCGAGAAAGTCCAGGCCGCCGGGCGATTGGAGGCGACGCGCGGGCTGCTGCCCATTCCCGTCACCGGCTATCGCGCTTCCATCGAGGAGTGTATCGGCCGCGGCATTGTGACGGCCTTCACACCCCACGCCGACAGTCCGGACGTAGCGCGCCTGCTCGGAGAGGACACCGGGCTACACGCCAACGCACCGCACGTCAACGGCGACGGCCGCACCTTCCTCGATCTGCTGGAGCGCACCCGCCACACCGCTGCCGGCCTGGGCTACTCCGGCGTAGTCATCGTCCTCGACGAAATGGGCAAGACGCTGGAGCACGTAGCCGCTCACCCAGACGAGGCTGACGTCTACGTTTTGCAGCAGATCGCGGAGGCCGCCAATCGCAGCGGCGGCCTCCCCCTGCTCTTCATTGGCATCCTCCACCAGTCGTTCGACCGCTACGCCGGGCGGCTGGACGGAACGACGCAGCGCGAGTGGAGCAAGGTCCAGGGCCGCTATGAGGACATCGCCTTCCAGGAGCCGCCGGTGCAGCAGATGTGGTTGCTGGCGCGGGCGCTGGAAGTGGACGCGGCGACCGATCATGAGGCGGTCGGCCATCAGGTGCGGGCCGACCTGAGCGCTGTCGCCGACACCGCCTGGCGGCCGGCCACGCTCGACCCGGAGCGCTTCGCGGCGCTCGCCGTGCGCGGCTACCCATTGCACCCCACAGCGCTCGTCGCCCTGCCCTACCTCTTCCGGCGTCTAGCCCAGAATGAGCGTTCGCTGTTCGCATATCTGGCCTCGCACGAGCCGTTCGGCTTCCAGGAGTTTCTAGGTCGCCACGCGCCGGGAGCTATGGTCAGGTTATCTGATCTATTCGACTATCTGGCGGCCAACTTCCAGGGCCGCCTCTATGCCTCGCTGCGGGCGCGGCTCATCACCGAAACCCTGGAGCGGCTGGAGCAGGCCGGCGACAAGCTGGATTTGCTGGAGCGCGACGTGCTGAAGACGGTCGGTCTGGTCAACTGGCTG
>JAIBAS010000520.1 GCA_019695075.1 Promineifilum sp.
CGCGAGGCCCCCGCGCCCGGCCGGCCATCGGGCGACGCGCCGGCCGCGCGCGAGCGGGTGATGGTGGTGACGGCCGTGCTGGATTTGATCGACCAGCTCGGCGTGCCGGCCGAGTCGGTCGCGGTGGAGTCCATCGAGGCGATCACCTGGCCGGACACGAGCCTGGGCTGCCCCCAGCCGGGCGTGGATTACGCCCAGGTGGCCATCGACGGCAGCCGCATCACCCTGCGCGCCGGCGACGAGACCTACACCTACCATACCGACGGCGACAGCCGCTATCTTCTCTGCCAGGACGGCGAGGTGGTGGATGAGGGGGTTGCGCCGGTGCGGTGAGCGGGGGGACAGTAAGCAGTAAGCAGTAAGCAGTAAGCAGCGGGCAGTGGGCAGTGGAGAGTGGAGAGTGGACAGTAGGCCAATCGTCGGCGCGCTCTTCCCCTAGCCCCTGGAACCTGGCCTTGGGTCGGCGGTCGGCCGTCAGCGGTCGGCGGTCAGTGGTCAGCCGTCCGCCCGCCGCCGGCTCGCCACCAGCCAGAACCCCGCCGTCGCCAGCAAAAGCCAGCCGACGCTCTGGAACATGAACGGCGCGCCGTAGCGTTCGTAGAGCACGCCGCCGCTGAAGTTGCCCAGGGCCGAGCCGAGGCCGAACATGGCGCTCGTCAGGGCGCTCTGGGCCGTGGCCCCCAGCCCGGGCGGGGCCAGCCGGTTCGATTCGCTGACGCTGGCGGCCCAGAGGGTGGCGTAGGTTGGGCCGTGCAGCAGGTTGATGACCACCGCCCAACCGGCCGCGGGCATGAAGGCGTAGGCGAACGTCCGCGCGGCCATGATGACCAGGGCCGCGGCGATGATGGGCCGCACCCCAAAGCGCCGGATGAGCCGGCCGGACAGGAACATGAAGGGCACTTCGCTGATCGTCGCTGTGATGAGCGTCACCGACATCAGCGTTTCGCTCGCGCCCAGGTTCTTCATGTGCAGGAAGAGATAGCTCAGGGCCATCGACAGGCCCATGCCGAAGACGAGACCGACGACCAGCAGCGTCAGGTAGGCCCGTTCGGCCACCAGGACGCGCAGCCGGCTGAAGAAGCTCGTCCCCGGCTCGGCCACGCTATGGTCGAGCGGCACGCGCAGGCTGACGACAAAGACCCCCGCCAGCAGCGTCAGGTGGATGACGAAAGCCCAGATCAGCCCATAGCGGTCGATGACCGGCCCGGCCAACAGCGCCCCCATTCCCCAGCCGATGGACCCCCACAGGCGCACGCGGCCGTAGTCGCCGCCTGTGGCCCGCGTCCGGGTGATGACGCTGCTATCGATCAGCGTGGCGATGGGCGCGCTGAAGGCGGCCATGAGCAAGACGGTGGGCAGCAGCGCCGCCAGGCCACCGGCGCGGCTGACCAGCAGCGTCGCCAGCCACGCCCCGCCGACGGCCGTCAGCAGGATAGCGCGGTAGCGGCGGGTGGCGTCGGCGGCAGCGTTCCAGAGCGTGCCACAGACCAGGCCCGTCAGCGGCACCAGCCCGGCCAGCAAGCCGATCTCCGTGCCGCGCAGGCCCAACGACTGGTAATAGAGCGTCAAAAAGGGCGACAACGCCGCCGTCGCCCCGTAGAAGAGGAAGTAGAAGAGTTTGGCTCGGTTCACAGGGGAAGGGTAACGCAAAGGCAAAGGGATGCAAAGACGCCAGGATGCTAAAGAAGCTGATCTTCTTCGCGTCCTGGCGTCTTTGCGGCTTGGCGTTATCTTCTTTTCTTCGGCCGTCCCTACGCCTCGGGCGACTTCTCCTTCGGCGCGATCAACCCCATCTGGGCTAGTTCGGCGAAGAAGTCGGCATCGACGCCGTGGGCCTTGAGGGCCACCAGGTTGTCGGCGTCCAGCTCTTGCAGCCCCAGCGCCCGCATCCGCTCGATGAAGGCCGGATCGACGCCGTGAATGCGCAGCGCTGTCAGCGCTTCGGCCGAGAGGTCGTCCAGGCCGGCGGCGCGCAGCCGCTCGACGTATTCCGGCGTCACGTCGTGGATGCGCAGGCCGGTCAGGTCGTCGGCGGTAAGGTCTTCAAAGCCGGCGGCGCGCATCATGGCGATGAAGTCGGCGTCGACGCCGTGGATGTGCAGGGCGACGATGTCCTCGGCGTCCAGGTCGGTCAGGCCGGCGTCGCGCAGCCTGGCCACCGTCTCAGCGCTGACGCCGTGGATGGCGAACTGGATGATGTCGTCGGCGTCCAGGTCGAAGCCCATCTCGCGCATCTTGAGGACGTACTCCGGCTTCACGCCGTGGATGGCGAACTGGACGATGTCGTCGGTGTCCAGGTCTAAGCCCGTCTCACGCATCTTGAGAACGTACTCCGGCTTCACGCCGTGGATGCCCAGGGCGACCATGTCGTCGATATCGATGTCGCCCAGCACGGCGCGCAGCTTGCTGACGTAGGCGGCGTCGATGCCGTGGGCGCGCAGCTGGATCACCTGGTCGATGACGTCGGCGCGGCGGCCGCGGCTGGGCGGGCGCGGCGGCCGGGGGGCG
>JAIBAS010000363.1 GCA_019695075.1 Promineifilum sp.
GCTGGCGGCGGCGCTGCTGGTCGCCGTCGGCCTGGGCGCGGCCCACGCCCTGACGCCGGGCCACGGCAAGACCATCGTCGGGGCCTACCTCGTCGGCTCGCGCGGCACGGCCCGGCACGCGCTCTTCCTGGGCGTGACGACGACAATCACCCACACGGCCGGCGTCTTCGCCCTGGGCTTCCTGGTGCTGTTCGCGTCGCGCTTCGTCCTGCCGGAGAAGCTCTACCCCTGGCTGGGCGTGCTGTCCGGGCTGCTGGTTGCCGGCATTGGCCTGTCGATCCTGCGCGGCCACGTCGGCCACTGGCTGGCCCACCGCCGCGGCGAGACCCACGACCACGGCCCCTACCACTTCCACTTCGGCAAGGGCCACAGCCACGGGCCGGACGGCCACACGCACGGCGACCACGCGCATGACGCCCACAGCCACGAGCACGACACCCACAGCGCAGTCGAAGCGCCGGTCGTCGCCGCGGTCGTGCCGCGGCCGGCGTTGGCCTTTGCGGGTGTAGTGAGCGCGGCTCCGTCCACCGTGGTCGCCCACACGCATGGCGACCACGCCCACGGTGACCACGCCCACAATCACGACCACAGCCACGCCGGCCATGACCACCACCACGAGCACGAGCACCGCGCGCATGGCGACCATACTCATACCCCCGCCGCCGCGCCGGCCGAGGCGCTGAAGTGGCGCAACCTGCTGGCCCTGGGCATCTCCGGGGGGCTGCTGCCATGCCCGTCGGCGCTCATCCTGATGCTCAGCGCCATCGCCCTGCGGCAGGTCGGCGTCGGGCTGGTGCTCATTCTGGCCTTCAGCATCGGGCTGGCCGGCGTCCTGACCGGCATCGGCCTGATCATGGTCTACGCCGGGCGCTTCCTGGAGCGGCTGCCCGTCCGCCACGGCACGCTGACCACGCGCCTGCTGCCGATGGCCAGCGCGGCGTTCATCACCGTCGCCGGGCTGGCGATCACGATCAAGGCGTTGGTGGAGGCGGGGGTGATCTAGGGTCGGTGCGTCGCACCTTCTTGAGTGCGACGCACCTTCTTTGCGCCCGCGCCGGAAAGTGCCCGGCACTCAGGAAAGTGCCCGGCACTCAGGAAAGTGCCCGGCACTCAGGAAAGTGCCGGGCACTGCGCCGTGCCGGAAAGTGCCAGACACTGCGGCAGCGTCTTTGCGTCCTGGCGTTGAGTCTTATAGACTTCGTCTGACCAGACGCGACGGACGAACCGATGACGCTCAACCTGCTCCACCAACACCGCGACCCCGCCTGGCTGGCGGCGATGACCGACTGGGTGCGGGCGAGTCTGGCGGCGCGGGGGTCGGCGCTGGTGGCCACGCCGGCAGCGGTGCGTGTGTTGCCGTGGTCGGCCGTCTTCCGCTGTCCCACCACCGCCGGCAACGTCTACTTCAAGGCCTGCGCCCCGTCGCAGGCGTTCGAGCCGGCGCTGATGCGCTTCCTGGCCGAGCGCCGCCCCGACGACGTGCTGCCCGTCCTGGCCGCCGATCTGGAGCGGGCCTGGCTGCTGCTGCCCGACGGCGGCCCAGTGCTGCGCCACACGTTGACCGGCACGACCGATGACCTCGTCGCCCACTGGTCGGCCATTCTGCCCCGGCTGGCGGCCTTGCAGGTCGCTCTGGCCGGCGACGCGGCGCATTTGCTCTCGCTGGGGGTGATGGATCGGCGGCCGGCCATTCTGCCGGCGCTTTACGACGCCGTGTTGGCCGACACCGACCACTGGCCACTTGACCACCCCGATGGCCTGTCGCGCGACGACCTGCCCCGCCTGCGGGCCTTCGCGCCGCGCCTCTCCTCGCTATGCGAAGAATTGGCCGCTCTCGGCCCGGCCAACACCCTCGTCCACGACGACCTCCACGATGGCCACATCTTCGTCACGCCGCAGGCCGGCGGCCCGCGCTACCGCTTCTTCGACTTCGGCGACGCCTGTGTCGGCCATCCGTTCTTCCAGATGATCGCCCCGCAGCGCTTCTACGCCCGCGCCTACGATGAGCTGGAACTGGATGATGCCACCGTCGATGCGCTATACGAAATCTACCTGCGCGGCTGGGGCGAGGTCACGCCCCAACGCCGCCGCGCCCTGGCCCTAGCCCTCGCCGTCGGCCCGCTCATCCGCGCCCTGACCTGGTACCACGCCCTCGGCCCCTACTACCCCGACATCGCGCCGGAGCTAATGGGCTGGTACGCCCGCGGCATGGGCTACTGGCTGAGCGAACTGATGAGCCGCGCGCAACGCTTAGCGTAACGGAATCCCTGTACCATGAGCACCAAGCCCCGCCGCCTCGATTGGACGCTCTCCGCCACGCCAACCCGACGCGGCGTGCGTGTCTTCCTCGTCGCCGCCATCCCCTCGGCGCTGCTCGGCGGCTGCATTCTGACCTTCCTGATCGTCATGGGCATCGCCCGCGGCCCGCGCGCACCGGAGAGGTCGTTCACGGCGCTGGACTTCTTTCCACCCGCGTCCGCCTACCCGGCCGACTACGAAGTCGTGCAAGCCCCGCGCTGGGCCGGAGAGGACTCGCCAATAGTCATGGGCGACGCGAATGATGCTTACTCTGAGTACCGGCTGGTGAGCGCAACGTCGATTGACATCCTGATGGTTGTGTTCTACCAGTCGCACTGGAACTCCGCGCTGAATCAGTATCAAACCTCGCAGGAGACTCAGCGTGGGTATGGGCCTATCAACGAAGTAGCCTTTCAGAGTCAGCGCGCGCAAGAATGGATACTCCGCTGTGCTGAGCCTGAGACGCCCCACATCTGGCGAAGATGCGGCTACACTGCCCGCTACGATGAATTCGTGATTGAACTGAGCGCTGGGGTCGGCCCTTACGGTATCTCCGTCCCCGAATTCGAGGATCTCCTGCGGGCCGTTGACCAGCGAGCGATTGAGCTTCTCGGCCCAATGCCCACACCGACGCCCTGACGAAGTGAAGTAATATGAACCTGGTGCCCATACTTGATCCCCGCCGCAGCCAGCACCGCCCGCTGGTACTATTTGTGGTCCTGATGGCTATCGTGGGGCTGGCGTGCGCAATATCGCTGGCTGTGGTGTCGCTCGGCAGGCGCGGCCAGCCCGCGCCTGAACGGTCATTTGAGGCGGTGGCGTTCTTCCCGCCGGAGTTCGAAACCCTGCTGCGCGCCTATGATGCCCTAGCGGTTGATCTGCTGGGGCCAACACCGACGCCATGAGCGATAGCCCTCGCCTTTTCCACGTTAGCGACCAACCCGACATCGCCACCTTCGAGCCGCGCCCCGTGCGCGACGGCCACCCGCGCCAGGGAATGCCGCCCGCCGTCTGGGCCATCGCCGACCGCCTGCTGCACAACTACCTGCTGCCCCGCGACTGCCCGCGCGTCACCTTCTACGCCCGGCCCGACAGCGACCCGGCCGACGTCGCCCGGCTGCTGGGCGTCACCGCCGCCGGCCACGTCGTCGCCATCGAGACCGGCTGGCTCGACGCCGTGCGCCAAGCAACCCTCTGGCTATACGAATTTCCGGCTGACGGCTTTCGCCGCCACGACGACGGCGCGGGCTACTACGTTGCCCACCATGCCGTCGCGCCCCTGTCGGTCGAACGCATCGACGACGTGCTGGCCGAACTGACCCGCCGCGACGTGGAGTTGCGCGTCACGCCGTCGCTGTGGCCGCTGCGTGACGCCGTCCTGGCCTCGTCGCTGCAATTCTCTTTCATCCGCATGGCCAACGCCCGGCCGCGCTAGGGCACACCTCCAGAAAGGAAGAGCTCACGCCAAGCCGCAAAGAAAGCAAAAGACGCCAAGGAAGAAAGCTTATTCTTCTTTGCGGCCCTTGCCCCCTTCGCGTCCTTGGCGTGAGCTCTTCCCGAATTGAACTGACAGATAATCGCCGAAGAAACGCTCACGCAAAGAAATGCTCACGCAAAGCCGCAAAGGAAGCCAAGACGCCAAGAAGAATAAGCGAGTTCTTCCTTTGCCCCCTTTGCCCCCTTCGCGTCCTTAGCGTGAGCTCTTCCCGTATTGGACTGACAGATATTGACATTTGTCATTTGTCAGATTATACTAGGCCCCATTCAAGCGCAACGACAGGAGATAGAACCCGATGAAAACCCGCACACTTGGCGCGCACGGGCCGCGCGTCTCCGAAATCGGCCTGGGACTCATGGGCATGTCGGACCTCTATGGCCCGGCCGACGAGGCGGAGAGCATCGCCACCATTCACGCCGCCCTCGACGCCGGCATCACCCTGCTCGACACCGGCGACTGGTACGGCATGGGCCACAACGAGCTGCTCCTGCGCGACGCCCTGCGCGGCCGCGCCCGTGACCAGGCCGTGATCAGCGTCAAATTCGGCCTGCTGCGCGATCCCGGCGGGCAAGTGCTGGGCATCGACGGCCGTCCCGCGGCGGTGAAAACGTCGCTGGCCTACACCCTGCGCCGCCTGGGCACGGACTATATCGACATCTACCGGCCGGCAAGGCTTGATCCGGCCGTGCCCATCGAAGAGACCGTCGGCGCGATCGCCGATCTGGTGCGCGCGGGCTACGTCCGCCACATTGGCCTATCCGAAGTTGGCGCGGACACGGTGGCGCGCGCCCATGCCGTCCATCCCATCGCCGACTTGCAGATCGAATACTCGCTGATCTCGCGCGGGATCGAGGCCGATATCCTGCCGACGTGTCGCCGGTTGGGCATCGGCATCACCGCCTACGGCGTTCTGTCGCGCGGGCTGTTGAGCGGCCATTGGTCGAAGGAGCGCGCCGTTGCGCGCGACTTCCGCAGCCACCTGCCGCGCTTCAGCGGCGAGAACCTGGATCACAACCTGGCCCTGGTCGAAGTGCTGCGCGAGGTGGCCGGTGCTCATGGCGCGACCGTGGCCCAGGCGGCCATCGCCTGGGTGCTGTCGCGCGGCGCGGACATCGTGCCGCTGGTCGGGGCGCGCCGCCGCGACCGTCTGGCCGAGTCGCTGGGCTGCCTGGACATCGAACTGTCGCCGGCGGATCTGGCGCGGATCGGACAGGCCATGCCGGCCGATAGCATCGCCGGCGAGCGCTATGATGCCCCGGCGCTGGCCCGCCTGGACAGCGAGCAAGGGCGGGCGGCGACAGCATGACCGACTCCGCGCTGACCTCGGAGCAGATTCTAGAAGCGGCCGAAGACGTAATTCGTCGCTTTGGCCCGACGAAAGCGACTGTCGTCGATGTCGCCCGCGCATTGGGCGTCAGTCATGGCAGCGTCTACCGCCACTTCGCCAGCAAGGCCGCCCTACGCGACGCCGTGACCGAGCGCTGGCTGGCGCGCATCGCCGCGCCGCTGGCGGCCGTCGCTGACGAAAGCGGCCCGGCCCCGGAGCGTTTGCGCCGCTGGCTCGACCAACTGATCGCCGCCAAGCGCCGCCGCGCGCTGGATGACCCGGAACTGTTCGCCACCTACATGACCCTGGTGGCGGAGGCGCGAGGGGTAGTCATGGCCCACGTCGCGCATCTGACGGGGCAATTGGCACAGATCATCGCCGACGGCGCGGCGCGCGGCGAGTTTGCCGTCGCCGATGTGAACACGGCAGCGCGGGCGGTTTTCGACGCCACTAGCCGCTTCCACAACCCCGCCCACGCCGCCGAATGGGCCGACCCGGCCATCGACGCCGCCTTTGAGGGCGTGTGGGCGCTCCTCCTGGCCGGCCTATCGTAGGGCGGTTTGGCAAACCGCCTGTATTGTGGGCGGTTTGGCAAACCGCCCTACATTCGTGGCCGGACTGCCTCTTTCACGGACGACAGACAGATGAAGCCAAAAACAGCCAGCAGCGACCAGAAAGCAAAGGGCGCGCCGGGCCACAACACTGCCAGGCTGTTGCCGGCCGGCGGGGCAATGAGATTACCGATGCTGTTGAGCGCCAGGGTGAAACCGATGGCGCTGCCGGCATAGAGCGGCCCAACATGCTTGGTCTCGATGATCATGGTGAAGAAGATGGCCATGAAGCCGTCGCGCACCGATCCGGCCAACAGCACCGCCGCCCAGACCAGTCCGCCACTGACAAAACTCAGCAAGCCCAGGCCGGAGGCGATCATCAGGCTGGCGGCGAGCAAAAGAGGCTTGCGCGCTTTCAATCGATCCGACCACAGGGCGATGGGCATGACCAGAAGCATACTGATCGTATGGAAAGCCGACAGCGCGCCATCGGCCTGAAGCGGCGGCCAGTCCTGCCCGCGCAGGTACAGCGGCAGATAACCGAGCGCGCCCTGAACCGCGCCGCCGACGCCAAAGAACCCTATGCCCAGTAGCCAGACGTTCTTCAGTCCGGCGACGTGGCGCAACGCCTCCCGGACGGAGAGCGCCTCGCCGGCCGGTTCATGGGCGGCGCTTGTCCGCGTAAAGAACCAGGGGATGCTGAACGCCGCGCCGATCAAGCCGTAGACAATCAGCACGTTGCGCCAGCCGCCCAGCAGCGGCGAAAACGTGGTGGCGCTCAGCAACGAACCGAGCATAAAGCCGAGGGCCATGCTCATCGACTGCGCGCCATTGGCGAAGCCCAGCTGCCGCGGCGGGAACCATTGCCCCAGGACTTTGAGGACGTTCGTCAGGACAACCGGGATCACTCCGCCCAGCAGGGCCATGAGGATCGTCAGGGACAGGAAGCCGTCCGCCAGCCCCCGCGCCGCCCCCAGCAAGCCGGCCAACAGAGTGCTGGCGACCAGCACCCGCCGGGGACCAAACCTGTCGCCGATGGCCCCGCCGAGCAAGCTGGTGACAATGCCCAGCAAAGCGCCCACGCTCCAGATGACGCCCACCTGCACGAGATTCAGGCTCAGGTCATCCGCGATTTCCTTCGCCAGCACCGATACCCCCATGAGGGGAATGGCGATGACGAACATACACGTCAAGACAACAAGAGTCAGAATGTACCAGCGATAATTCTGACCTTCTTCACCCACGATGATGCCTGGCGGCGAAGATTCCATGATGAGCACCCATCTGGCGTAGACGAATCGATTGAGAGCACTTAATCCAACACGGCGATGGCCTCGATCTCGATGGCGAAATCCGGGTTGGCCAGCCCGGCCACGGCGATCCACGTCGTCGCCGGCTGGGCGTCGGCCGGGAAGGCGGCCAACAGCGCCTCGCGAATGGCCCGCGTGTCCCCCTCCCCCTGGCGGACGATGTAGAGACGCAGCGAAACGACATCGGCCAGCCCGCCGCCGGCGGCGGCCACGGCCCGCTCGACGTTGGCCAGCGCCCGCCGCGCCTGCGCGCCCATATCGGCGCTGCCGATGTCCTCGTCGGCGTCCCAGGCCACCTGCCCGGAACAGTAGACCGTGCGCCGCCCCGTGGCGACGACGACCTGGGAGAAGCCGTAGCGCGTGCTGTCGAACAGTGCCGGCGGGTTGATGCGTGTGTGGGCCATTGTCTCTCCTTGCCTGGGCTTAGCCCTCATCCGGCGCGAGCAGCAGTTCCATGAAAAGGGTATCTTCGCTGTCGTTGTAGGGCGGGATGTCGTGACGATGCTCACCCGGCCAACTCCAGAACGTAGCTGACCTCGTGCTCCACCGGCTCGAAGCCGAGGGCGCGGTAGGCGTCGATGGTGGTCGCGGCGTCGCCCCACGATTCCAGGCGGATGGGCCGCGCCGCTTGCGCCCGCAGCCAGTGGGCGGCCGTCAGCGCCAGCGGCGCGTGCAGCCCGGCGGCGCGGTGGTCGGGGGCGATGCCCGGTTGGTCGAGGATGTGGGCCGCGCGGAGGTGGGCGTCGGGCGGGAAGGCTCTGGCGCGGCACTCGGCCACGGCCGCGCCGCCGGCGTCGAAGACCACGAAGATGCCGCGCGGGTCAAATTCGGTCAGCACCTCGGCTACGTGGGCCTCATCGACAAGGCCGGGCGTGTTCTCGCAATGGCCCCACAGGTCGCCGAAGATGCGGTTGTTCAGCGCGGTGTAGAGCGGCAGGTCGTCCACGTCGGCATAGGAACGCACTGTGTAGCCGGCCGGCCAGGCCGGCGCGGGCAACTCGGCCTCGACCGGCAGCACCAGCGCCCACACGTCGCCGCGGAAGCGGTAGCCCTGCGACAGCAGGAAGCGCAGCGCCGTCTGGTTGTCGGCCTCGACATCAATGGCCAGATAGCGCACGCCCTGCGCCGCCGCCCCGGCCCGCAGTGCCCCGGCCAGCGCTCGCCCCACCCCGCGCCGCCGCTGCCCCGGGTGGAC
>JAIBAS010000550.1 GCA_019695075.1 Promineifilum sp.
CCTGCAGTAGGACGCCGGAAGCCGCCATGGTCCAGGACGACAAGCCAAGCATTCGCCAACAGATCGCCGCCGCCATCAATCGCCTGGCGCTGGCCATCGGCGGCATCTCCGGCGTGCGGCCGAATCTCGCCGACGATTCACCCATCTGGCGGGCGGCGACCGTCGGCCCGGGCATCACCGACCAGCCGCGAGCGGTGGCCATCAAGGAGCGGCAGCGGGCGCTGAAGGGGTATCGGGAGAACTCGACGCTCTACCGCGCCGTCGAACTCAAGACCGACCACATCATCGGCGATGAGGGCATCCGGCCGGGCAGCCCCAGCCCGGAACTGGAGCGCTTCCTGCTGCGTTTCTGGGATCACCCGGAGAACCACATGGACGAGCGGTTGCCGACGCTGATCAGCGAACTGCTCATCTCCGGCGATCTGTTCATCCTGCTGTTCACCGATGGTTCCACGGGCGCGACTTACGTCCGCCCCCTGCCCTACGAGATGGTGCAGGAGATCATTCCCAGCGCGACCGACTTTGAGAAGGAGTTGGAGTACGTCATCGCTGTTGGTGACGGCACGATGAGACGCTACCCGGCCTACAGCGACGACCTGGAGCCGGCGGCCGAGTGCATCCTGCACTACAAGATCAACGCGCCTGTCGGGAGTCTCTGGGGCCAGTCCGACCTGGCCACCGCCCTGGACGAGGCAACGGCCTACAAGCAGATTCTCAAAGACCGCTCGCGGTTGCACTGGGCCATGCGGCTGTTCAACTGGTTCGTCACCGTACCGGCCGGGAAGGTGCCGGAGGCCAGCGCCAAGTACGCCACGCCGCCGGCCAGCGGCAGCATCATTGTGAAGAGCGACGCGGAGCAGTGGGAGGCCATCACGCCGAACGTGCGCGGGGCGGACGCGGCGCAAGACCTGTTCGCGCTGCGGCTGGACATTCTCGGGGGCCTAGGGCTGCCGCCGTTCTGGTTTGGCGACGTGACGGGGATGAATTTCTCGACGGCCCAGATCGTGGAGTACAACGTCTTTCGCAACCTGAAGCGCAAGCAGCGTTCGTTCGTCAACTTCCTACAGACGATTCTCCTGGCCGCCGCCCGCCGCGCCTATGTGCTGGGGTATCTACGCAAGCGGCCGGCGCGGGACATCATCACCTTCAATATCGCCGACATCACCAAAGACGACGACGAACGGGTGGCCGCCGCCTGGCGCGACCTGGCCGCCGGCGCGGTCGACCTCTCCACTGCTCTGGCCAACCTCCATAGCCCGGCGCTGCGCCGTGAAGTGTTCAGCATCATCGCCCGGCAGATCGGTCTCGAAATAACTGACGAACTGCTCGATAGAATGGAAAGGGACTATGACAACTACGAACGAGCACAACGCCAGCGAGAACGAGAGCAGGCCCCTGGAGGAACCGGAGGCGACGGCCGCCAACCCAACGGTGGAGGAACCGGCGACTACCCCCGGCCCGCTAACCGCCGCGACCGGGACGGCAACGCCCCTGCTCGGCCCGATAGAGGCGAGCGACGATGATGCCGAGAACCGCACGGAAGAAGTCCAAGAAGAAGGGGAAGCGCTGTTGAGCGAAGCGGAGCCGCCAGCCGCGGAACGACTGGCTTCGGCCGCGGCGACCATCGGTGCGCCGGACGGCCGCGGCCGCCGTCGCGCCGTCCTGGTGGCCGAGGGACCGATCCGCAACATGGCCGACGGGCTGGGGCAGTACACCTTCACTGCCGTCGCCCTGCAACGGGCCGTCGGCGACGGCAAGTTCAACAACCTGGCCTGCTTCCTTGATCACGCCGCCGGCAACCCGACGATGCGCGACTACGTGGGTGTCTGGACAGAGCCGCGCCTGGAGAGCTTGCCCGGCGGGCAGACGGTGGCCACGGCCGAACTGGTCATCCACAACCCGACGCTGGTCGAGCACGTCTTCGCCGCCCTGGCCGAAGCGCCGGAACTGCGGCCCGACGTTGGCGTGTCCATCGTCTGCTACCCGACGGTGGCCAAACCGGCCGCCGGCGCGCCGCAAGCGATCACCGGCTTCCAGAGCATCCAGTCCGCCGACATCGTGTTCAAACCGGCCGTGCCTGCGGCCCGGTTCTTCCAGGCCGCCGCCGCAGCGGAGGCACCCCCTTTCCCTACAGGAGAAGCACCGATGAATGACCTCATCACCCCACCCCCCGACGCTGCTGCGGTCGAAGCCGAGGACAGCGTCCAGAAGCTGCAAGCCGAGGCCGGGCAGCTTGGCCAGTGGATCGCCGCGACCCGCGCCACGATGGCCGCCAGCATGATCCGCGACGCCCGGCTGCCGGCCAAAGTCACCGACCGGCTACTGGCCGGTATCTATGCCACGCCGGAAGAGGTTCAGGCCGCCATTGACCTGGCCCGCGAGGAGATCGCCGAGGTCGCCAGCGCGCAGGCGGTCATCAACACGCCGAAGCCGGCGGCGGCCGTCGTCAGCGACGAGTTCAGCCGCACCGAAGAGGCGCTGCGCTACATCTTCGGCAGCCGCGA
>JAIBAS010000092.1 GCA_019695075.1 Promineifilum sp.
CCTGAGTGCCAGCCTGGCCGCCATGCCCGGCGCCGCAGTGGTGCGTAACGGCCCCCTCACCGGCATCGTGCAGGTGCGAGGCCTGGCTGGCGATCGGGTGAACGTGCTTGTGGACGGGATGGAGATCACGCCAGCCTGCCCCAACCACATGGACCCGCCATTGCACTACGCTGCTCCGGCGGACACGGAATCCCTCACCCTGGTTGCGGGCACCAGTCCGGTCTCCGCCGGCGGTGACAGCCTCGGGGCCAGCGTCCTGGCCACATCGCGCTTGCCCGCCTTCAATACCGAAGAGCGTTGGAAAAACACGGCCCGCTTGCATGCCGGATTCAGCGGTGCCAGCGATGGCTGGGACATGGGCGCCGCCATCAGTGGCGCCAGCCGAGACTGGGCGCTGGCGTATTCGGGAAATCATGCCGAATCCAACGACATGCGCTTCCCCGGGGGCCGGGTTCGCGATACCGGCTTCGAAAGCAGCCGCCACAGAATCACGCTATCCCGCGCCACCACGGGCGGACGGCTGGATGCCAGCGTCGGGCAGCATCGCACCCGCGATGCGGGCACGCCGTCGCTGCCCATGGACATGATCAAGGATGACGCCGACTGGATAAACCTGGCATGGGCCGGAAAAGTGGGCGAGCACGGCGTGAAGGTGCGCGCCTACTGGCACGATATTGACCACCTGATGGACAACTACAGCCTGCGCGGCCTGCTCGCCGGCATGTACGCCCCGGCCACCAGCCTCGATGTCGGGCTGAGCGCCGCCATCGACCGTTCCATGGCGGGCGGCAAGGCACGCTTCGGCGCCGAGTGGCTTGGCAACAAGTTCAATGCCTCCCAGTGGACTTCGGCCGGCGTCTTCAACTCCGACATCCTGCGCGATGGCTCCCGCGATCGCCTCGGCCTGTTCGGCGAGTGGGAAGGCACGCTGGCTACCGGCTGGCGGGCGAACCTGGGAATCCGTTCCGACACCGTCCGCATGGATGCCGGCAACGTCAGCGGCGGCAATGCCGCCGACCGCGCCGCCTTCAACGCCGTCTCCCACAAGCGTACCGACCACAACTTCGACTGGAACGCCCTGCTCCAGTATGGGGTCAGGCCCGGCCTCGAATATGAACTGGGGCTGACACGTAAGACCCGCTCGCCCAGCCTGCTCGAACGTTACGAATGGACGCCGCTCAATGCTAGCGCGGGCCAGGCGGACAACAACCGCTACATGGGGAATCTCAATCTCAAGCCCGAGGTCGCGCATACCCTCAGCGCGGGGTTCCGGCACCAGGGCAATCAGCACGAATTCAAGGCCACCCTGTTCTACCAGCGGGTGAACGACTACATCGTCGGCACGCCCTGCGCGCCGGGTGTGTGCAGCGCCACCGCCTTCACCCCCCTGCGCTTCGAAAACCACAATGCCCGGCTGCATGGTCTGGATGCGTCATGGCGCTTCCAGGCCGGCAACTGGACCTATGGCAGTGTCCTCAGCCATGTCCGGGGCCGCAACCTGGATAGCGACGGCGATCTCTATCGCATAGCCCCCCTGCGCCTGACCCTGAGCGCCAGCCATGTCGCCGGCGGACTCGGCAATACCGTTACGGCACGCCTGGCGGCGCGCCAGGACAAGGTCGCCCTGTACGCGCCGGCCGCGCTGAACGACGAAAAGACCACGCCCGGCCATGCCGTATTCGACTGGCACGCCCGATGGCAGTCTGGCAAGGGGGTGAACATCACCCTTGGCATCGACAACCTGTTCGACAAGCTGTATTACGACCACCTCGGCGGCATCAATCAGGTCGCCGGCAGCGATGTCGCCGTCAACGCCCGACTGCCCGGAGCCGGCCGCTTCGCCTTTGTTCAACTGGAATGGATCTTGTAAGGAATCGCCATGACCCGCTCATTGCTCCGGCTGATCGCCGCCACCCTGTTTTCCGCCGCCGCCCTGGCCGACACCGTCAAGGTGGACAACCCCTGGGTGCGCGCCACGGCGCCGGGCCAGAAAGTGGCGGGGGGCTTCATGACCCTGACGGCTGATGCCGACATGGTCCTGGTGGGCGGGACCAGTCCGGCTTCCAAACACATCGAACTGCATTTCATGAGGATGGAGAACGGTGTCATGGAAATGCGCGAACTCAAGGAAATCCCCCTGCCCAAGGGCAAGGCCGTGAGCCTGGAGCCGGGCGGCCTGCACGTCATGTTCATCGGCCTCAAGAACCCGATCAGGGAAGGCCAGAAGGTACCCCTGACCTTGAGCGTCAAGGGCCCTGACGGCAAGCGGAGGAGCATCGGCGTGGAGGCCGAGGCGCGCCGCACCAGCGTCCACTGATCCAGTCCTGCATACGAAAAAAATGCCGGTCTCGACCGGCATTTTTCATTCCCGTGATCGGCAAGGGGCTACTGGATCTCGCGCTCCAGTTCCTCGATGCTGGTGTGGCGCACGTCCTTGCCCTTGACCATGAACACCACATACTCGGACATGTTCTTGGCGTGGTCGCCGATGCGCTCGATGGCCT
>JAIBAS010000361.1 GCA_019695075.1 Promineifilum sp.
GCCCTGGCGCTGCAAACGACGCCGCTGCGCGACGGCCAATGGCGGCTTTGCGCGCTGAACGGTTGGCCGGATAATTACAGTTACAACAACCTGGTCGCCTGGTGCTGGCAAGCGGGGGACGAACGGCGCGTCATCGTCGTCAACCTGTCGCCCCATACCTGCCAGGCGCGCATCCAACTGCCGTGGCCGGAGCTGGCCGGGCAGAACTGGATCTTGCACGACATCATGGAAGAGCGCATCTTCGAGCACGGCGGCGACGAGATCCTCAACATGGGTCTCTTCATCGAGCTGGCCCCCTGGGGGCGGCACTTCTTCACTTTCCGCTGATACCGGCGCAGTGCGCGGCCGCCGCGCGCCGCGCCCCGCTCATTACGAATAGAATCATCTCGCCAGTCGCCCACGGCGCGCTGGCGTTTCCATTTCTGAAGCAAGCGACCGCCGGCCCGCCCCGCGCGCCGGCGACACGTTCCCAAATCCCACAGGAGTCACAGACAACATGACCGAGAACCTGAATCCGTTTGCCATTGCCCAGGCCCAACTGGACAAGGCCGCCGAAATCCTGCAACTGGCCCCCGACATGCACGCCTTCCTGCGCGAGCCGATGCGTGAGTTTCACTTCACCATCCCCGTGCGCATGGACGACGGCCACACCCAGACCTTCAAGGCCTTCCGCGTGCAGTATAACGACGCCCGCGGCCCGGCCAAGGGCGGCATCCGCTTCCACCCCGATGAGACCATCGACACGGTGCGCGCCCTGTCGGCGTGGATGACTTGGAAGACGGCCGTGGCCGACGTCCCCCTGGGCGGCGGCAAGGGCGGCGTCATTTGCGAGCCGCGCAAGATGTCGGCCGGCGAGCGCGAGCGCCTCAGCCGCGGCTATATGCGCGTCGTCGCCCGCTACGTCGGCCTGCGCCAGGACGTGCCCGCGCCCGACGTCAACACCAACCCGGAGATCATGGCCTGGATGCTGGACGAGTACGAGACCATCCACGGCGCGCACGAACCGGGCGTCATCACCGGCAAGCCGCTGACGCTGGGCGGCTCGGCCGGCCGCGGCCCGGCCACGGCGATGGGCGGCATGGTCACCATTCGCGAGGCGGCCAAGGTGCTGGGCATGCCCCTGGTGGGGGCCACCTGCGCCATTCAGGGCTATGGCAACGTCGGCAGCTTCGCCCACAAGCTGGCCCACAACCTGCTGGGGCTAAAGGTGACGGCCGTCAGCGACGAGTTCGGCGCCATCTACTGCGAGGGTGGGCTGGACCCGGAGGCCGTCTCGGCCCACATGCGCCGCAACGGCAAGGTCGGCGGCTGCCCCGGCAGCGAGACGATCAGCAACGCCGAACTGCTGGAGTTGCCCGTCGATATTCTCATCCCGGCGGCTATCGAGAACCAGCTGACCAGCGCCAACGCCGACCGCATCCGCGCCCGCATCGTCGCCGAACTGGCCAACGGCCCGACGACGCCGGAGGCCGACCAGGTGCTGACCGCGAAGGGCATCTACATCATCCCCGACTTCCTGTGCAACGCCGGCGGCGTCACCGTGTCGTACTTCGAGATGGTGCAGAACAGCTACGGCTTCTACTGGACGGAAGACCTGGTGCAGCAGCGGCTGGACGAGAAGATGACCACCGCCTTCCACGCCGTCCACGAGATGGCCACGGAGCGCCAGATCGAGACGCGCATGGCCGCCTACCTAGTGGCCGTCAACCGGGTGGCCGAGGCCGTGCGGGCGCGCGGGTGGGTCTAACTCTAGAAAGAGGCGCACGCAAAGGCGCAAAGAAGCCAAGGACGCAAAGAAGAATAAGCTTTCTTCCTTTGCGTCCTTGGCTTCCCTCGCGTTAGAAACCGAGTTTCTCGGAGAAACTCGGTTTCTAGACTTTAGCTCAACCTACCTGTTGTCAAACAAGCCCATCTGATAGGGCCGGTCGGGTTCACTATCGACTTTGCGGGGAGCAAAACCATCGTCGAGGCCGCCGAGGTTGTTGATGGTTCGGACGACTTCGGGGATGCAGTAGGTCTCGGTCTCCTCGCAGATCTGTCGGGTGCTAAAGCGTAGGACTTGCCAGCCGGCGGCCAGAGCCACGCCCACCCTACGACCCACCTCCGCCCCGTAAAGCCCGGAACCCGTCCACCGTCTACAACGTCATAGGTGTGATACACTCTGCACGACGGTGACGAACCATGCCCGCGAGAAATAACCGCCCCGCTCCCCCGGAGCAGCCCTACCCGCCCATCGCCGCGCAACAGACGGTCTACTGGCCGCAGCCGGCCGCGCCGCGCCGGCGTGGCCGTCGCCTGCTGACCACGCTGCTCATCCTGGCCCTCTTCGGCCTGGTCGTCGTCGCCGGCGTCGTCGGCGGTGGGCTGACCTTCGCCTACAGTCGCGGCCGCATCCTGCCCGGCGTCTCGGCCCTGGGCGTGCCCCTGGGTGGGCAGACGGCCGAACAGGCCGCCGCCACCCTGACCGCCCGCTGGGACGCGCAGCCGGTGACGCTGACCGA
>JAIBAS010000230.1 GCA_019695075.1 Promineifilum sp.
GGCCAAGGGGCGCTGGAGCAAGCGCGGCGACGGCCGCGGCGACCGGCGCAACGTCAATTGGACGACTTCCGATGCCCTGGGCGACTTCGCCGGGCAAAGCACGTTTCATAGCAACCGGGTCTGGCTGCGCAAAGAAAGGGACTAGGGGTTAGGGACTAGGGACTAGGAAGAGCTTCTTCCCCTAGTCCCTAGTCCCTAATCCCTAGCCCCTAAGAAGGTGGGATCAATGGACTTTCAAGCGCCTGCAATCGATTTTATGGTGCTACAGCCCCTGTTGTGGGTGGCCGGGGCGGGCATGCTCATTATGCTGCTCGACCTGCTGTTCGCCGCCGACCGGGTTCGCCGCGCCGCGCCCATTGTGGCTATGATCGGCCTCTTTGGCGGGCTGATCACTTCGGTCGCGCTGTGGAACAGCAACCGGGCGGCGTTCAGCGTCGCCGGCGGCCCGCCGATGGTGCTGGCCGACAACTTCGCCGTGGCCTTCAACGTCATCCTGGCCATCACCGGCATCCTGACCGTCTTGCTGTCGGTGGACTATCTGCGGCGCACCGGCCACGACCGCCCGGAGTTCTACATCCTCATGCTGCTGTCGCTCAGCGGCATGATGCTCATGGGCATGGCCAATGACCTCATCCTCATCTTCCTGGCTCTGGAGCTGCTGTCCATCCCGCTCTACATCATGGCCGGGCTGGCCTGGCCGCGGCCGGACTCGGAAGAGAGCGCCATGAAGTACTTCGTGCTCGGCGCGTTCTCCTCGGCCATCTTTGTCTTCGGCATCGCCCTGACCTATGGCGCGGCGGGCACGACCTCGCTGCCGGGCATCGTTGCCGCGCTGGGGGCGGGCGGCATACCGCTGCTGGCTGTGGCCGGCGCGGCGCTCATCCTGACCGGCTTCGGCTTCAAGATCGCCGCCGCGCCCTTCCACATGTGGACGCCCGATGTCTACGAGGGCGCGCCGACGGTGGTGACGGCCTTCATGTCCGTCGGCTCCAAGGTCGGCGGCTTCGCGGCGCTGCTGCGCATCCTTCTGGTGGCTCTGCCGGCGCTGGGCGAGACGTGGACGACGGCCGTCGCCGTCCTGGCCACGCTGACGCTCCTGGTCGGCAACCTGTTGGCCATCGTCCAGCCCAACATCAAGCGCATGCTTGGCTACAGCAGCATCGCCCACGCCGGCTACATCCTCATCGCCGTGGCCGCCAGCGCCCGCAACCCCGACGGCATCAGCGCCGCCCTGTTCTACCTGTTCGCCTACGCCTTCACCAACCTGGGCGCGTTCGCCGTGGTGGTGGCTCTGGAGATGCGCGAGCAGGAGGGCGTGCTGCTCGACGACTACAAGGGGCTGGGCAAGCGCTATCCGTGGATCGCCATCTGCATGGCCTTCTTCATGCTGTCGCTGACTGGCATTCCGCCGACGGGCGGCTTCGCGGCCAAGTTCTTCGTCTTCCGCACGGCCATCGAGGCCGACCTGCTGTGGCTGACGCTCGTCGGCGTCGTCACCAGCGTCATTTCCGGCTACTACTACCTGCGCGTCGTCTTCCTGATGTATATGTATGACGGCGAGCGGGAGATGGCCCTGCGGCCGGCGCTCATCGCCGCCGTGACCGTGGCCGCCGTGGCCACGCTGCTGCTGGGCCTGATGCCCGGCGTGTGGTTCGACCTGGCCCGCCAGGCGATCATCTCGTCGGTGCAGGCCGTCGCCGGAGGCTAGGCAGGCGGAAACTGACGTCGCGGGCGACGGCCGCCCGCCCCGGTCAATGCTATGGGCCAACTGATCGTCTTTGTCTTCCCCACCGAGGACGGCGCCGACGCCATGCGCGACGCGCTGGATGAACTGCACGCTCAGCAGGTGCTCAAGCTGGACGACGCCGCCGTGGTCGTGCGCACGGACGACGGCAAGGTGCGCATCAAGCAGGCCACCGACCTGGTGGGCATGGGCGCGCTGGGCGGCACGATCTGGGGGGCGCTGGTGGGGATCGTCTTCCTGTCGCCCTGGCTGGGCATGGCCGTCGGCGCGGTCGCCGGGGCGCTGGCCGGCCGCTTCACCGACATCGGTATCGACGACGCTTTCATCCGCCAGGTGGGCCAGAGCGTCGGCTATCAGCAGTCGGCCCTTTTCCTGCTGATTGACCACTGGCAGGAGCCGGTCGTTGTGGCCCGGGCGGCCGAATTCGGCGGCACACTCTTGCGTGCCATGCCCGCCAGCGACGGCGACGCGCCACCGCCGGCCGACGACAGCGCCGGCTATACCCCTGAATGAGCTATTCCCCATTGCCTTTGTGTTACAATTGTTCCTAACCGACCGGGGAGCCGCCGGCCCGCAACGGGCCTAGCCCTCGGCACACCCCTACGTGACCCACAGCCGGCCATGCCGGCGCGCCGGGCCATCAGGAGACGAATGGAGATCCAACAACCCTCATCCGACCGCACCGGGCGCACGCCTGAGGCGTTTCGGCAGAATCTGGTCAACAACCTCTACTACTCGCGTGGGGCCAACGTCCAATCGGCCGGGCCTTACGACATCTATATGGCCCTGTCGCGGTCGGTGCGCAACCACCTGGTAGAGCGCTTCCGCCGCACCGTGGATATGCGCTACGCCACTAACCCGCGCATGGTTTACTACCTCTCGGCCGAGTACTTGCTCGGCCGGCAGCTGCCGCAGAACATGCTCTACACCGACACGGGCGACATCGCCGCGGCGGCGCTGGAAGGTTCCAACTTCCCCCTGAGCGATCTGCTGGCTATCGACCAGGAGCCGGGACTGGGCAACGGCGGCCTGGGCCGGCTGGCGGCCTGCTTCCTCGACTCGCTGGCTACGCTCGACATCCCCGCCGTCGGCTATGGGATTCGCTATGAGTATGGCATTTTCCAGCAGGAGTTCCACGACGGCGCGCAGGTGGAACAGCCCGACGAGTGGCTGCTGCTCGATTACCCCTGGGAGTTCGCCCAGCCCGACGACATGATCCCCGTCGGCTTCGGCGGCCATACCGAGCAGCGCAAGGACGACAAGGGCCGGCTGCACGTCGAGTGGCGGCCGAGCGAGCAGATCATGGGCGAGCCGTACCACCTGCTCGTGCCCGGCTATGGCACGACGACGGTCAACTTCCTGCGCCTCTGGCGGGCGCGGGCCACGCGCGAGTTCGACTTCCGCCTGTTCGATATTGGCGACTACACCAGCGCCGTCGAGGCCAAGGTCCACAGCGAGACCATCTCCAAGGTGCTCTACCCCAACGACAACACGCCCCAGGGGCGCGAGCTGCGCCTGCGCCAGCAGTACTTCTTCGTCGCCTGCTCCCTGCGCGACATCATGGCCCGCTTCCGGCGCTGCGGCAACCCCATCGAGGACTTCGCCAAGAAAGTCGTCATCCAACTCAACGACACCCACCCCGTCGTCGCCATTCCCGAGCTAATGCGCGTGTTGCTGGACGAGTTCGGGCTGGAGTGGTATCAGGCCTGGGAGATCACCCGCCAGACCTTCGCCTACACCTGTCACACGCTGATGCCGGAGGCGCTGGAGAGGTGGCCGCTGTCGCTCTTCGAGCGCCTCTTGCCGCGCCATACGGAGATCATCTACGAGATCAACCGGCGCTTCCTGAACGAGGTCAGCGCCAAGTTCCCCAACGACTACGGCCGCATCAGCCGCATGTCGCTCATTGAGGACGGCGGCGAGCGGCAGGTGCGCATGGCCCACCTGGCTGTCGTCGGCAGCTTCTCCGTCAACGGCGTGGCCGAGTTGCACTCCGAACTGCTGAAGGAGCGCGTTTTCCGCGACTTCTATGCCCTGTGGCCGGAGCGCTTCAACAACAAGACCAACGGCGTCACGCCGCGCCGTTTCATGCGCCTGTCGAACCCGCGGCTGTCGACGCTCATCACCGGCCACATCGGCGACGGCTGGCTGCGCGATCTGGAGCAGCTCTCCCGGCTGGAGAAGCTGGCCGACGATAGCGCTTTCCAGGCCGAGTGGCGGGCCGTCAAGGATGCCAACAAGGTCGATCTGGCGGCGACCATCGCCAACCTGGCCGGCGTCAATGTCGATCCCAACTCGATGTTCGACGTGATGGTCAAACGGCTGCACGAGTACAAGCGCCAACTCATGAAGGCGCTGCACATCGTCACCCTCTACAACCGCCTGCGCGACGACCCGACGCTCGACCTTGTGCCGCGGACGTTCATCTTCGGGGCCAAGGCTGCGCCGGGCTACTACATGGCCAAGCTGATCATCAAGCTGATCAACTCCATCGGCGCGACGATCAACGCCGACCCGCTGGCGGCCGACCGCCTCAAGGTCGCCTTCCTGCCCAACTTCAACGTCACCCTGGGCGAGATCATTTACCCGGCGGCTAACCTGTCCGAGCAGATCTCGCTGGCGGGCAAGGAGGCGTCGGGCACGGGCAACATGAAGCTGGCTCTTAACGGCGCGCTGACCATCGGCACGTATGACGGGGCCAACATCGAAATTCTCGATCGCGTCGGCGCGGAGAACTTCTTCCTCTTCGGCCTGCGCGTCGAAGAGGTCACGGCCCTGCGCGCCGCCGGCTATCGCCCGCGCGAGTACTACGAGGCCAACGTGGAGCTGCGCCGGGCCATCGACCAGATCGGCGACGGCAGCTTTGCCGCCGGCGACCCGACGCTGTTCGAACCAATCGTCCGCTCGCTGCTGGACCGCGACGAGTTCATGGTTTTGGCCGATTACGAGGCTTATGTCGCCTGCCAGGATGAGGTCGATCGCGCCTTCGGCGATGTCAAGGGCTGGACGCGGTCGTCGATCCTCAACTCGGCCCGCTGCGGCTTCTTCTCGTCCGACCGGGCCATGCGCCAATATGCCGAAGAGATCTGGAAGGTTAAGCCATTGCCGGTAAAATAGCGTTGGGCGCGGGGTCGGCCGCCAGGCGACCGGCCCCACCCCGCCGACAGGTCGTATCGTTCTCGCAAGCGCAGGAGGCGCGCCATGTCCCATATCATTGCCATCACGTTCGATGACCCGCACGAGGCGGAGCGTGTCCGCCACTCTCTGAGCGAAGTGGAGCACCAGGGCCGGCTGAACCTCGACGACTCGGCCGTGGCCGTGAAAGACAACCACGGACGGCTGCACGTCCACAACGAGGTTGACCGCGGCATCAAGGTCGGCGCGCTGGGCGGCGGGGCGGTCGGGCTGCTCATCGGTCTTATCTTTGGCGGGCCGATCGGCAGCATGCTCGTCGGCCTGCTCGGCGGCGCGCTGATGGGTTCGCTGGCCGGGCTGGGGGTGGACAAGACGTTCATGCAGGATGTCGAGGAGGCCATGCCGCCCAACTCCTCGGCCCTTTTCTTCATCCTGCGCCAGGAAGACCCGGACGAGGCCATCGAAGCGTTGGCCCCCTACCGGGGCAAGGTCTATCACACGTCCCTCTCCGAGGAAGACGAGGAAGCCCTGCGGCGGGTGCTGTTGGAGTAGGCAACTCGTTGAGTTCTCAGCCAAATGTTGCTATACTGAGCAAGTAGGCCGCATTCCAACCGTCATATTCACCATAACCGTCTTAGGAGGTCATCTTACTTATGGCTACTGCTGCTTCGGCCTTCGATCAACAGAAAAGGGCTATGCCCTGGTGGATTCCCCTCATTGAGGGTATCGCCCTGATCATCGTTGGCGTCCTTCTTTTCACCAGCCCGCTCGATGCTATCCTCAGCCTGACGCGCGTGCTGGGCCTCTTCTGGTTCCTGTCCGGTATCTTTGAGATCGTCAGTATCTTCGTCGATCGCTCGGCCTGGGGCTGGAAACTCATCGGCGGCATCATCGGCCTGCTGGCCGGCTATTACCTCTTCACGGCCCCCGCGGCCGGCGCGCTGATCCTGGGCTTCACCCTGGTGGTGATGCTGGGTGTGCAGGCGCTGTTGCTGGGCATCGTCCACATCGTCCAGGCGCTGCGCGGCGCGGGCTGGGCGATGGGCGTGATCGGCATCATTAACATCATCTTCGCGGTGCTGCTGCTGGGCAACGTCCTCCTTAGCATGGCCCTCCTGCCCTGGCTGTTCGCCACGTTCGCCATCATCGGCGGCATTGCCACGATCTACATGGCCTTGCGTCTGCGCTCGGCCTAACCGCGCTAACAGACGTCGTTTCGTCACCGGGAGGGGGTTGTGCGGCCGCAACCCCCTCTTTTTTTGCCTGCCGCCCCCGTTTGGCGTCCCCAGACCCCAGATTTCACGTCAGCTTCATTGTAAGAAACCTCTCGTACCATACACTGTAAGAACAGGTGGTTGTCCCCCACACAAATGCCTGTCCGTATTGAGTTAGATCGTCGTAGAAGGTAGAGAAGAGAAGTACCGAAATTGCCGGAAGGGTTTGTCAGCTTGACGAACCGGAGACATGCAATGAAGCAGTTCATCGGGTTTATTGGATTTATTGCCCTGCTCGTCGTCGCCTGGGTGAGCATGTTGGGGCCGCAGGGAGGCATGGGCGGTATCCCCCAGCAGGAAGTCGATCTACTTCCCAGCGTGACCTTCCTGGGCGAAGGCCCCGGCACGTTCACCCACGACCCCGAGAACACTTTCGTCATCAAGTACCGCCGCAACAACTACAAGAACGAAACCGGCGAGTCCTACACAACCGACTCCAACGAGCGTGTGTGGAGCTTCAACTTCGTTCCCGATGACGGCGTGTACCCCTATCACTCGACCGAGAGCTTCGGCCCGGTGAAGATGGGGTGCGTGATCCAGTTCGTGCAGATCGACGACGACGTGGACGAGCGCATCAACAGCTTCAGCGTCAACGCCGACAAGGTCTACACCGTGGCCCAGGGCATGGTGACCTATGGCTCGTTCATCGTTCCGCGCGATGGCGAATTGATCTTCGAGGCCATTGACAGCGTCGGTCTGGTCATTCGCGTCTGCCAGGACAAGGTCACGCTGACGCCCTCGGTGACGCCGACGGAAACGCCCACGGCCAGCCTGACGCCGACGGTCACACCGACGTTCACGGCGACGATGACCCTCACGCCGACCCTGACGCTGACGCCGACGTTGACGCTGACCCCCTCGGCCACGCCGACCGAGGCGATGACGGCCACGCCGACGGCGACGGGCACACTGCCGCCGTCGGAGACGCCCACGGCCACGGCGACCACGCCCATCACGCCGACCGTGCCCACGAACACGCCGACGGTGACCATGACGCCGACGGAGACGCCGACGGCCTCGCCGACGCTGACGCCGCCGCCCGGTCCCAATGAGATGACCGCCACGCCGACAGCGACGGCCGAGCCGGACATCCCGCGCCTGCCCGCCTGCCTGCGCATCAACTTCGAGGTCGGCCCGGACGCCGCCCGGCGCGGCACCTTTGTCGTCCAGGAAGTGGGCGGCCACGTGCTGGCGACGTGGTGGGCCGAAGAGGGCTGGATGGACAGCGGTTGGGTGCGCGATCTGGACATTACCTTCCCGGCCGTTTACGTGCAGGTCTTCTGGGTGAAGGGCGACGGTTCGCCGCCGGTGGAGATGACTATTCTCAACCCGGCCCCCGGCACGACCTACGGCTGGCTGGCCCGCGGGCGCTGCCACGCCTTGGAAGTGGCCTGGCCCGGCTAGATGACGCACGCGTATTGTTAGGGCAAGGACGCCAGGTTCCGCAGACAGAGCCTGGCGTCCTTTGCTTTTCAGGGTAGCACAGCCTGTTAGGCTGTGGCCGGCGGCGACAGCCTAACAGGCTGTGCTACGGGCTGACTACGGGCTGACTACTGAAAAACCCGCTTTGCTTTTGGCCGGCCGGTGGCCTTGGCGTACAATCGGCGGCGCTAGACCATCCGTTCGTGAAGTGAGGAACGCATGTCCGATCGCCCGCCCGATGACCTGCCCGACGCGCCCGACCCGGCCGAGCTGCCGGCCGCCGCCCAATGGATGATGGCCCAGGCCGCCGCGGCCAACACCGCCACCGAGCGCGCCGAGTCTGAGCTGCATTTCACGCCGCTGCCGGAGCGCGAGGCGCGCATCGTCGGCGGCCTGCGGGCTAACCGCAAGCTGACCGATGGGCTGGAGCCGGCCGCCGCCGCCGCGCTGACCGAGTGGGGCGCGGCGATGGGGCGCTTCATCGTGGCCGAGACGGACGGCCTGGACGACGCCACGGCTGAGGGTCTCCTGCAAACGCGCGTGCGCGCCGCCCGCCAGCTGATGATCCACGCCACCAG
>JAIBAS010000367.1 GCA_019695075.1 Promineifilum sp.
CCGACCAGGTGCGCTACGTCGTCGTGGACGAGTACCAGGACGTGAACCCGTTGCAGGAGCGGCTGGTGAGGGCGCTGCACGGGTTGGGGGCCAATCTGTGCGTGGTGGGCGACGACGACCAGACCATCTACCAGTGGCGCGGCAGCGAGGTGGACAACATCATCACCTTTGCCCGGCGCTACCCCGACGTGGTGCAGGTGCGGCTGAACGAGAACTTCCGCAGCAGCCCGGCCGTGGTCGACGCGGCGCGGGGCGTGGTGGAGCTGAACGACGAGCGCCTACCCAAGCGGATGGAGAGCGTCGACGCGCAACCCTTTGCCTACGGCGACATTCTGGCCTGCCACTTCGACGACCCGCAGAGCGAGGCGGAGTGGATTGTGGAGCAGATCCGCGCTCTCCACGGCGCGGCCTACCGGGACAGGGTGGGAAGCGAGCCGCGCGGGTTGGCATGGAGCGACTTCGCCATCCTGCTGCGCAGTGTGCGCAATGACGCCGGGCCGATCGTTGACGCCCTGGCCGCGGCCGGCGTGCCCTTCGTCGTCGGCGGCATGAACGGGCTGTTTAACACGCCGGAGATCGAAGCGATGCGCCTGGTGTTCAGCTACACCGGCGACTTCAGCAGCGGCGACCAGCCGGCCGTCACGCTGGACGACGTCGGCGCGGCGCTGAGGCGGGCGGAGTTGGGGCTGAGCGAGGACGACATCGGCCGCGGGCTGGCGATGCTGGCCGCGGCCAAGGCCAAGCTGGGCGACCGGACGATGCGCGAGCTGGTCTTGCAGCGTGTTTACCTGGAGTTCCTGGAGGCGCTGCGGCTGTACGAGGAGCGTATCCCGACAGTGGGCGGCCGCACCGGCGAACTCGTCTTCTACAACTTGGGCAAGTTCAGTCAGGTCATCACCGACTACGAGCAGATCAACCTGCGGAGCGACGCGGCCAGCCTGCACCAGGGCTTCGCCAGCTTTCTGCACTACCAGGCCCCCGGTTACTACCCCGAAGGCTGGGAAGAAGGCGGCCTGGGCGCGCCCGACGCGGTGCAGATCATGACCGTTCACAAGGCCAAGGGGATGCAGTGGCCGGCGGTGTTCGTGCCCTGTCTGCGGGCCAACCGCTTTCCGGCCAAGGGCGGCGGCGGCCGGCAGTGGTACCACGTGCTGCCGGAGGCGGCCGTGGCCAACGCCGCCCGCTACCGCGGCAGCCTGGCGGACGAGCGGCGGCTGTTCTACGTGGCCGTGACGCGCGCTGAACGCTTCCTGTTCTGCTCCTACTCGCCTGTGCCGGACAAGAAGCTCTACAACAAGGTTTCGACCTTCTTCCAGGAATTGACCGCCAGCAGCTACGTGCTGAGCCAGCCACCGCCCGTGCCGCCAGTGGTGGAACGGTTGGCCCCGCGGCCGCGCGCCCCGGAGACGGCCCTGGCGCTGACGTTCAGCGAGCTGAAGTACTACTTTGACTGCGCCTACAGCTTCAAGCTGCGCTTCCAGTACGGCTTCGACGCGCCGATTGACCTGGGGCTGGGCTACGGCCGCTCCCTCCACAACGCCCTGGCCGAAATCCACCACGAGAGCCTGCGCGGCCGCGTGCCGGCAGCCGACCGCGTGCCGGGGCTGGTGGCCGAACACCTCTACCTGCCCTACGCCAGCGAAGAGGTGCGCGAGAACGCCCGGAAGACGGCGGAAGCATCGCTATTGCGCTATCTGCGCCAGCACGGCGACAGGTTGGACAAGCTGGAGCACGTGGAGAAGAACGTGGAGTTGAAGCTGGCCGACGGGATTGTGGTGACCGGCCGCATCGACCTCATCCGCCGCACGGACACGGGGCAGACGTCGGTGGTGGACTTCAAGAGCAACCAGCGGGCGCAGGCGGAGGACATCAGCCGCCGGCAGTTGCAGGTCTACACCGTCGGCTACGAGCAGCTGACCGGCCGGCGGGCGGACCTCATCGAAGTTCACAACCTGGACGGCGGCGGTGTCCACCGCGAGCAGGTCGACCAGCGGCTCATCGACGAGACGATGGGGCAGATCGTCGACGCAGGGCACAACTTGCGCGACAATCACTTACCGCGGCTGAAGATGTGGTGCGAGACGTGCGCCGATTGTGACTTTGCCGGGGTCTGCCGCGGCCGCTACTGAGCTTAAGCATGAACAAGTTCCAGACGTTCTTCAAGGTGGGTGATCGCGCGTTCAACCGATTGGGGGTCTACACCGTCGATTCCTTTGACGCGGACGGCATGTGGGTGCGCTACGAGGATGGCAATTGCAAGCGCCTGGGCGACTTCGACAGGCAGGTGCGCATCATCGAAAACATGCTGCTGGAATTCGACGCCACCATGAAGGAGCGGGAGTGGGAGCGGGGCTACACACGTGACGAAGAAGACGTTGAGGCTCTGGTTGAAGCAACTGAAGGGTTGTTGGCCCCACCATTGGATGACCTCATCGCCAACAGCCCGCGCTATGACATCCTACGTAGGGCCTCACAGGAGATCTCCGGCGATTGCAATGTCTACGTTATCCTGCTTAGCACGCTAAGTCGCCAAATGCGTTGGGGCTTTCATGCTGTTGGCCGTCCAGATATGCCGTGCCTATACGTCGGCCAGTCCTGGTATGCGCCGGAAGAGCGGTTCCAGATGCACAAGGAAGGCGAGCACAGTAGCTATTACGTTCGCCGTTTTGGCCTTGGGCTTTTACCCAACATCCATGGACTGTTCCACTCGCTGTCTCGTGACGTTGCTATGGCCGCCGAAGCGGCGTTGGCCGATGCACTGGCTGAATTGGGCTGTACCGTGTTCGGCGGCCACTGACGCTTGTACATATGTTGGAGTAGGCGAGTATGGTTCACTATTGGCCAATCTCACTGTTCCTGATCCTATTTCTGGTTGGTTGTGGAGGTACGCCTGAGGCCACGACCGAAGTTACGGAGGCTGAGCTTGAACTTGGCGAGCTGCAGAAAGACGGCGAATTCACCTACGGCGAGCCATATGTGGAATGGGTGACGGTGCTGAACTGCGACAATCCACTGCCACGGAGAGACCTGCTGCGTGAGTCGCGGGGCGTTGAGAAGCGCGTTGAGTGGGCAGTTGAGGGCGAAGTTGGTGGCTTTGCCGGCATTGGCGCTGGAGTTGAGGGGAAGATCGCCACAGGGTATCAGCTAGAAGTGAGCGAGCAGATTGAGCGTAGCCGGGAGATTGAGTTGCCGGTGCAGGCTTTCTCCAGTGTTGAATACCCGATTCGGTGGCAGACGCTGGTGTGGAGCGGACGATTGCCTTTTAAGCTTGCGTCGGCCGAAGGGCGAATCAGCTACTTGTACACACGGCACCTTTTTGGAGAGGTGGTGTCCGGCTTCCGGGACCGGACGCTGGAGGATTGCGGGCCGATACCGACGGCGACGACGGGTCCGGTGGTGGAACAGGCAGCGCAGGCGGCTGGCGACGGGGGCGCGGTGATAGCTGCTACGCAGCCAACGAGCGCGCCGGCGCAGTCGACGGTTGCCCTACCCCAAGCTCCGCCGGAGCCGACCCAGCCGCCGCCCGTGGCCAGCGCGCAGACGCTCTCAAGGTTTGAGGTGCAGTCGACGGTGATGAAGAATCGGACGGGGCTGGCGGTCGCGACTGGGGACATCATCCACGTTGAGTACCTGGACGGAGAGTGGACGGGCGATAGCGCGTCGCCTGGGCGAACGAACGGGTGCGGGTTTCGATGGGATGATCCAGACCCGAACCGGGTGTGGCTGTTCCCGCCGGAGCAACGAGGGGCGGCGCTGGTGGGGTACATTGACGGGACGCCGTTCTTTGTGGGGTGTCAGCCGGTGGACATTGCAGCACCGACGTCGGGAGAGCTGTACCTGGGGATGAGCGAGTGCCAGAACTGCTACTGGGACAACGACGGGTCGCTGTTTGTCCTGGTTTCAGTTCGCAAGCCGTGAGTAACAAGGTCTATGACGACAAACGACACTGAACCCGTCGAACTAGGAGTTCCTGACATCACCGCCGACCGCCTGGCGGCCTTGCGCGACCTCATCCCCGAAGCGTTTAGCGAAGGCAAGGTTGACTTCGACAAGCTCCGCGCGGCGCTGGGGGATGTGGTGGATGAGCGGCCGGAGCGGTATAGCTTTACGTGGGCGGGGAAGCGGGACGCGCTCCGGTTGTTGCAGACGCCAAGCAGCGCGACGCTGGTGCCGGCGCGGGAGGAGAGCGTCAACTGGGAGACGACGCAGCATCTGTTCATCGAAGGCGACAACCTGGAGGTGCTCAAGCTGCTCTACAAGGCCTACTTCGGCAAGGTCAAGCTCATCTACATCGACCCGCCCTACAACACCGGGCATGATTTTGTCTATCCTGACAACTACGCTGATCCGCTGAGTACTTACCTTGCAGTTACCGGGCAAAGTGATGAAGCTGGAAACTTACTGACGAGCAACCCGGATACAGGAGGGCGGTACCATTCGACTTGGCTTTCGATGATGTACCCACGTTTGTTTTTGGCTCGTCAATTGCTAAGGGAAGAGGGGGTAATCTTCGTTAGCATAGATGACAAAGAGGTTCACAATCTGCGTCATCTTTTGAATGAAGTGTTTGGCGAGGAGAATTTCCTTGCACACATAATCTGGCAACACAGTGTACAAGGGAAGAATGATGTGAAGGGCTTTTCCTTGCATCATAATCATCTCCTCGTCTTTTCTAAATCCTCCAACTACGTCCCAGTTCTGCTCCAACGTGAAGAAAAGCACAACGTAAACTACTCTAATCCAGACAACGACCCTAAAGGCCTTTGGCGCTCAGGTGACGTAAGAAGCCCAAACTATCGGGAGAATCTTAGATACGAACTTGTCACCCCATCTGGTAAGCGTATCCCTCCTCCTGAAAATGGTTGGCGCTGGAGTCACGACCTGATGCAGGAAAAGATCCGTTCTGGAGAAGTGCGCTTCGTCGACAATGAGACGCGAATACTCCGGAAGATCTATTTGGCGGATCAAGAGGGCCGCGTTCCAGAAAGTATCTGGTTTGGTGCAGATGTAGGAACCTCAAGAATAGCGTCTTCAGAGCTAAAGCAACTCTTCGATGGGTACACGCCATTTGACACTCCAAAACCGACTGCATTGGTGCAGCGGATGATGGAGGTAGCAGGGGTTGTGGAAGGGGATGTTGTGTTGGATTTCTTCGCCGGTTCAGCCACAGTGGGGCATGCCGTACTTAGGTACTGCCAAGTCTATGGCCGATCCATTCGATATCTATTGGTACAACTACCGGAACCAACACCTTCCGATTCGGTAGCCCGTGCAAACGGATTCCAGAACATAGCTGAGATTGGAATGGAGCGGCTACGACGTGCGATCAAGTTGCTTCAGAGGGAGCAAGGTAAACTGCCACTAAATGGAGTCGAAAGCGCTCCAGACCTTGGCTTCCGCGTCTTCAAACTCGCCCCCTCCACCCTCCGCGCCTGGCGGGGCACGGCCGCGCCGACGCCGGCGGAGTACGTGGAACAGTTGGCCCTGCTGGGCAACCCGCTGGCGGACGGCTGGCGGGCGGAGGACGTGGTGTGGGAGGTGACGATCAAGGAGGGGTTCCCGTTGACGAGCGCGGTGTCGACGGCGGCCGCGGCCGGGCAGCAGGTGTGGCGGGTGGCCGATGCCGATAGCGGCCGGGTCATTCACGTGTGCCTGGATGATGTGGTGACGGCGGGCGTGGCGGAGGCGCTGGGGCTGGGGCGGGAAGATGTGCTGGTGGTGCGGGATGCGGCTGTGGATGATACGACGGCGGCGAATCTGGCGTTGCAGTGCCGGTTGAAGACGTTGTGAAGCCATGCAATTCCAATTCGACCCCAACCAGGACTTTCAGCTTGAGGCCATCGCTTCCGTGGTGGACCTGTTCGACGGGCAGCGGCGCGTCGACCGGGAGGTGGCCTTCCGGCTGGGCGGCATTCCCGCCGTGCCCAACCGGCTGGACCTGAGCGACGACGAGCTACTACGCAACCTGCGGGCGGTGCAGAAGCGGTCGTTTGACCCGGGGGACGAGGACCCACTGTACCAAGGGGACGCGGCCTTGCAGTGGCTGGAGGGGGAGACGGAGACGGCCGACGGCCGCACGCCGGTGCGCTTTGCCAACTTCAGCGTGGAGATGGAGACGGGCACGGGCAAGACCTACGTCTACCTGCGCACGGCGCTGGAACTGGCCCGGCGGTACGGCCTGCGCAAGTTCATCGTGGTGGTGCCGTCCGTGGCGATCCGGGAAGGGGTACTGAAGACGCTGGAGATGACCCGGGCGCACTTCCGGGAGCTGTTTGATAACGCGCCCTACCGCTTCTACGCCTATGACTCGGCCAACCTATCCCAGGTGAGGCAGTTTGCGTTGAGCGATAGCGTGGAGTTCATGGTGATGACGCTGGCGGCGTTCAACAAGAAGGACGTCAACGTCATTCACCAGTCGACCGACCGGCTGCAGGGGGCGACGCCGATTCACCTGGTGCAGGCGGCGCGGCCGGTGCTGATCCTGGACGAGCCGCAGAACATGGAGAGCCAACTGTCGCGGGTGTCGCTGGCGGATCTGAACCCGCTGCTGGCGCTGCGCTACAGCGCGACGCACCGGAACCCGTACAACGTGGTGTACCGGCTGACGCCGGCGGAGGCGTACCGGCGCAAGCTGGTGAAGCGGATTGAGGTGGCGTCGACGGTGGTGGAGGGGGAGACGTTGCGGCCGTTCGTGAGGCTGCTCAGCACGCGGGCGGAGAAGCGGACGTTTTCGGCCAGGCTGGCGATCCACCGGCAAATGAGGGGCGGAACAATCAAGGAGCAGGAGATCGTCGTCAAGCCGGGGGACTCGTTGTGGCGGCTGTCGGGCGAGCGGGACGTGTACGAGGGGTACGACATCGACGAGATCCACCACGGCGAGGGGTGGGTCAGTTTCACGAACACGGAGCGGGTGGCGGTTGGCGAGGAGATCGGCGGCGAGAAGGCGTCGGTGTTCGCGGCCCAGATTCGCTACACGGTGGAGGAGCACGCCAAGAAGCAGGCGACGCTGGCCCCGCTGGGTATCAAGGTGCTGACGCTGTTCTTCATCGACCGGGTGGACAACTATGCCGCGGCCGACGGCATCATCCGGCGCGAGTTTGAGCGCGCCTTCCACGCCGTGCGCGACCGGCTGCCACAGTGGAAAGGGCTGGAGGCGGCCCAGGTGCAGGGGGCGTACTTTGCGCAGAAGACGAGGAAGGGGGGAGCGGTTGAGCTTCAGGACTCGTCGACGGGAACGAGCAAGGAAGACAAGGAAGCGTACGAGCTGATCATGCGGGACAAGGAGCGGCTGTTGTCGTTTGAGGAGCCGACGGCGTTCATCTTTTCCCACTCGGCGCTGCGCGAGGGGTGGGACAACCCGAACGTGTTCCAGATCTGCACGCTGAACCAGGCGGTGTCGGAGGTGAGGAAGCGGCAGGAGATCGGCCGTGGGGTGCGGTTGTGCGTCGACCAGACGGGCGGGCGGGTTTTTGACGAACGGGTGAACGTGCTGACGGTGGTGGCCAACGAGAGCTACGAGGCGTTCGTGGCCCAGTACCAGAGCGAGATCGGCGAGGAGTTCCGGGCGGAGGTGGAGGCGCGATTTGGCAAGCCGTTTGCCGCGCTGACGGAAGCGGAACGGCGGCAGGTGAAGCGTGAGTACGGGGAGTTCATGGCGCCGAAGCCGGTCAACGCCCGCGCCCGGAAGGAGGTGCACCTGCGCAAGGAGCGGTACCTGCGGCCGGAGTTCAGGGAACTGTGGGAGCGGATCGCGCGGAAGACGCGCTATGCGGTCACGGTGGATACGGAGCGGTTGATTGAGGACGTGGTATTGGCGCTGCATGACGTGACGATTCGCAGCCCGCGGGTGACGGTGACCAAGGCCAGGGTGAACTTGAACGACGAGGGCGCGTTTCAGGCGTGGCAGATGAGCGGATCGCGGACGCTGGTGAGCCTGGCGGGGCGGTATCCGTTGCCGAACCTGGTGGAGCTGATGAGCGATCTGATGGAGCAGACGTCACCGCCGATGCGGCTGACGCGGCGGACGCTGCTGGAGATCATCCGGCGCGCGCCGGCGAAGCAGGCGCAGGCGGCGGTGGACAACCCGAATGAGTTTGCGGCGGTGGTGGTGGGGATCATCAAGGAGAAGCTGGGGCGGCAGTTGA
>JAIBAS010000525.1 GCA_019695075.1 Promineifilum sp.
GGGGCGGGCGGCGGCCGGCCCGGCCAGGGCGCCGGCGGCCAGCCCAACCAGCAACAGCAGCAGGCCGGCCGCGCGCGTGGCGATAGGCTGAGGGTGGCTCATAGGTGTCTCTCCACGGCTAGGCGTATCGATCCGCCGGCGGCTAGGGAATGAACAGCTTCCAGATCGGCCCGCCGCGGGCGGCCGTGCCGACGTACTGCGTGCCGTGGCGGTCTTCGCCGATGGTGTTGATCAGATCGCCGGGGACGACGCCCAGCAGCGTCCGTTGCCAGGCCCCGCTGGCGTTGCGCGACAGGCTGAAGATCTCCCGGCTGCACATGTCGCCGAAGATGTAGCGGCCGTCGTTGGGGTTGTACTCCGGCCGGTTGACGTGACCGCCGATGACGGCGCAACGACCGCTGCCGTCTTTGTGGGGGTATTCGTGGATGGCCCGCTTGAACAGCCAGGGGGTCTGGCACTCCGGCACCTCGTTCGTCTCCGGGAAGACGAAGCCGCCTTCCATGCACGGCCAGCCGAAGTTGTAGCCGCGGGCGGTCATGGGCGCCAGGTTGACTTCCTCCCACAGGTAGTCGCCCACTTCGCCGATGAAGATGGCATTGGTCGCCGGGTCCAGGTCGAAGCGCCACGGATTGCGCAGGCCGAAGACCCAGATCTCCTCGCTGATGGTGGCTACGCTGCGCGGGGCGGCGTCGCGCGGCACGCTATCGACCTGCAGCCGGGAGATTTTGCCCTTGGGCGAGCGGTCGCTCTGGGCAATGAGCAGCAGCCGGTCGTCGCCCATGCCAAAGTAGAGCAGGTTGTTGCGCGGGTCGAACTCCATGCCGCCGCCCTTGTGGACGTTGAACGACTGCTTCTCGTGCTGCAAGAATACCTCGCTGTTGGGGTCGGCTACGTCCGGGTCGGCCGAAACGCGAAAGCGCGAGACGTTGAAATGCACGTCGATGATCACACCGTCGTCTTTGCCCGTCGTGTAGCTGACGTAGAAGAAGCCATAGCCGGGCGAGGTGGGGTCTTTGTAGCCGGGATGGAAGGCGATGTCGAAGAAGCCGTACTCCGAGTTGTCGTTGCTGATGACGCGCTGATGGATGTCGAGAAAGGTGGTGATGCGGCCGTCGGGGTGCAGGATTTTGACCACGCCGGCGCGCTCGGCGATGAACAGCCGGTCGTCGCCGGCGTCGGTGATTTCCGTCACCTGTTGGAAGCCGCTGCCGAGCGGCGAGGCGCGGAAGGTGGCCCGGTCGAGGGCGACGGGGAGGAAGACGCGGTTCGTGGTCGCGTCGCTGGCCGCCGCGCTGCCGGCCGCGGGGCGGCCGAACAGCAGGGGTAGCAGGAGTAGAGGGACAATGAGCAGCGCCATCAGGCGCATGGGCGTGGACATGGCCGGGGCAGTCGATGATTTGGACATGGTTCCCTCACGTTATGGTCAGTATAGCACCGGCTGATGAAACAGGACACCAATCAGCCGCGTGGCGCGATTCTCCAGAATCGCTCTTCACTCTGGCGCAAGAACGCGATTCGGAGAATCGCACCACGCGCGGAGGGGGATGCGATTCGGAGAATCGCACCACGCGCGGAGGGGGACGCGATTCGGAGAATCGCACCACGCGCGGAGGGGGACGCGATTCGGAGAATCGCGCCACGCGCGGAGGGGGATGCGATTCGGAGAATCGCGCCACGCTTGCGCGGGCATGCGAATGGCCTACAATGCCTGCCTGACCATGCCGCCTTCACCACGGCGGCGCGACTACGGAGACAGCTATGAACACAGTCCGCTGGGGTTTGCTCTCAACCGCCAACATCAACAAGCGCGTTATCCCCGCCATTCGCGCCTCGGAGTGGGGGGAGCTGGTCGCCGTGGCCAGCCGCGAACAGGAATCGGCCGCTGCCTACGCCGCCCAATGGGGCATCCCGCAGGCGTTCGGCGGCTACGACGCGCTGCTGGAATCGGGCGCGGTCGATGTCGTCTACGTCAGCCTGCCCAACCATCTGCACGCCGAATGGACGGTGCGCGCGCTGGAGCGGGGCGTCCACGTGCTGTGCGAGAAACCGTTCGCCCTGACGACGGCCGACGTCGACCGCATGGCCGCGGCGGCGCGGGCCAACGGCCGTGTGCTGGCCGAGGCGTTCATGTACCGCCACCACCCGCAGACGAAGGCCGTCGGCGAGTGGCTGCGCGCCGGGCGGCTGGGGGCGGTGCGCCTGGTGCGCGGCGCGTTCAGCTTCCGCATGACCGACGCCGCGAACGTGCGCCTGAAGCCAGAGTTGGGCGGCGGCAGCCTGTGGGACGTGGGCGTCTACCCGCTCAGCTTCGCCCAGTACGTCTTCGGCGGGCCGCCGGAGTGGGTCTTCGGCCACAGCCGCGCCGGTGCGAGCGGCGTCGATGTCGGCTTCAGCGGGCTGCTGAGCTACGCCGGCGGCGGCATGGCTCAGATCAGCAGCAGCTTCGATCTGCCGTGGTATACCCACGTTGACGTATTGGGCGAGCGCGGCCGGCTGGTGCTGAACCGGCCCTTCACCGGCCTGGTTCCCGGCGAGCGGCGGCTGCTGTTCGTCGACGCCGACGACCGCGCCGAGCAAGTACCGGTGGAGGAGCAAGAGCTATACGCCGGCGAGGTGGAGGACATGCACGCCGCCATCCTCGACGGCGCGCCGACCTATCTGTCGCTGGACGAGACGCGCAACCACGTGCGCACGGCGCTGGCTCTCTACGAGTCGGCGCGGCGGGGGGAGCGGGTGTACGTGGCGGAAGTTAAAGACTGATCGAGTATAATAGGCTGACCTACCATCCGGCTGGAGGCACACATGGCTGAGACAGTGACCGCTATTTATGAGAACGGCGTCCTGCGTCCATTGCGTCCCCTGCGGCTCAAAGAAAAGCAGCAAGTGCAGGTGCGTGTCCTTGGCGCGAGCCAGGGTGACCTGATTGACGAACAGCAGGAGGCTCTCGATGCTTTGGAGGCGGCCGGCCTCGTCGAGACGTGGCCCGATGTACCGGCAGTAGACCCGGTGAGCGCCGAACGGCGCGCCGAATTGGCGCGCCTGCTCGGCAAAGTGCCTGGCAAGCCTCTTAGCGAGATCCTTATAGAGGAACGAGGCGAGTGGTGACGACGCAGTATTTCGACACGAGCGCGCTCATCAAGTACTACGTGGATGAAATTGGGAGCGCTTGGGTTCGGGAGCGCGTTGAACAAGCGACGGGCCTGCTGGTGACCTCATCGTTGGCGAGAGTTGAGGTAGCTTGTGCGTTGGCGCGACGTAGCCGAGAGGGTGCGCTTACTCCTGCGACCCAGGAGGAACTGTGGCAGGCCTTTAGCTTCGATGTCGCTACCGTCTTGCGAGCGTTGAGGGTAAATGTGGATGTGCTGAGTATGGCTGAGCAATTGGCCAAGCGGCACCCTTTGCGAGCGTATGACGCAGTTCATCTGGCAACTGCCCTGGTCGTGAACCAGCGACTTGTACTAAAGGGCGCGCCGGCATTGACTTTTCTGTCCGCGGACGGTCGCCTGCTCGAGTTTGCGCGCTCAGAGGGAATGGTTGTGGAGAACCCGCTTGACCATCTTGATTAGCCCTTGACCTCTCCCCCAAACCTGCTAAAACACCGTCATATCTGCTCGCGGCCGCCTGGCCGCGCTGCCCAAACCGCACCTTTAGCTTCATCGGCATTCAGCGTAGCCATAGCGAGAACGCGCCGCTCCAGGGGTATCAGGAAGGACGGCGGTGCGCCCGGCGAGAGTGGGAAGCTGTCCGGGAGGTGATCGGCGACCAACAGACACAATTCACCCTGGTTCACTTTCCCAGCGGCACGACCCGCGCGGCCGCTGGTTCTGTTGCTGTATTGTCACTGTGCTGCATACGACGGCTCCGCGGCTGCGGTGGAGCCGGTGAGGAGTTCTACTTCCCATGACCAAACGAACCATGCGCCTGACGACCCTGGCAGCTGTGCTGCTGTTGGGCCTGCTGCTGGCCGGCGTTGTCGTCGCCGCCCCGACCAGCGTTACCATTGCCGGCAGCTTCCAGAGCGAGCTGGGCTGCACCGGCGGCTCCGGCGGCGACTGGGACCCCGCCTGCGCCATCACCCACCTGACCTATGACGCCGGCGACGACGTCTGGCAGGGCACGTTCAACGTCGCCGCCGGCGCGCAGGAATACAAGGCGGCCCTGAACGACGGCTGGGCCGAGTCGCACCCCGCCAACAACCTGGCCTTGGCCGGCACGGGCGCCGCCGTCAAATTCTACTATGACGACAAGACCAAATTCGTCAGCGACAGCACGCGGCTGATCATCGTCGCCGTGGGCAACTGGCAAACCCAGATCGGCTGCGGTGGCGACTGGGCCCCCGACTGCCTGCGCGGCTGGATGACCGACCCGGACAACGATGGCACCTACACCTTCGAGACCGAGGCCATCGACCCCGGCAACTGGGAGGCCAAGGGCGCGACCGGCGAAGACTGGGGCAACCCCAACTTCCCCGGCAGCAACTACCTCTTCACCGTGCCGGCCGGCGGCGGGCGGGTGCTGTTCTCGTTCGTGGACGCGACCGACACCTTCACCGTCACCGTCACCCCGCTGGGCCACGGCCACGACAACAACATCGAGTATGACGGCCTGGGCCACAACAGCCACGACACGCTCTACCGCGTGCCCTTCGGCGCGGTGACGCCCGGAACCGACGTCATCCTGCGCTTACGCACCTACCACAACGATGTCGAGAGCGTCCGCGCCCGCGTCTGGGACGACGCCGCGCAGGGGCAGTTCTTCCTCGACCTCGATCTGGCGGCGGCCGACGTGTCCTGCTACGACGAGTCGCAACCGGACGAGACGTGCGACTTCTGGCAGGCGACGCTGACGCCCAGCGCGCCGACGACCTACTACTACCGCTTCATCATCCAGGACGGCACGGCCACGGCCAACTATGAGGATGATGAGCAGCGCGACGGCGGTTGGGGCGAGGCGCGGCCGAACTTCAACGACTGGGGCTACGTCATCCAGGTCTATGACCCCGACTTCACCCCCATCGCCTGGCTGCAAAACGCGGTCATGTACCAGATCTTCCCCGACCGCTACTTCAACGGTAAGCGGGCCAACGACCCCAACACCAACAGCCCGCGCTATGGCTGGCCGCCGGAGCCGCTGGATCGCATCATTCGCAAGGCGTGGAGCGAGCTGCCGGAGGGCTATTGCCGCTTCTACGTCAACCCGGCCCAGCCCTGCACCGAGTCGCCGCGCGGCCGCGACTACTTCGGCGGCGACCTGGCCGGCGTCACCCGGCGCATCAGCTACCTGAAGAGCCTGGGCGTCACGGCGATCTACTTCAACCCCATCTTCGACGCTGCCAGCAACCACGCCTATGACACGCAGGACTACCTGCGCATCGACCCGTTCTTCGGCACAAACCAGGAGTTCACCCAACTGGTGCGCGCGGCCAACCGCGCCGGCATCCGGATCGTCCTCGACGGCGTGTTCAACCACGTCTCGTCGGACAGCAAGTACTTCGACCGCTACCACCACTTCAGCGAGGTCGGCGCGTGCGAGAGCGTCACGTCGCCCTATCGCAGCTGGTTTACCTTCTTCGAGCAGGCCGGCGGCCCGTGCGCCGGGCCGAACGGGCCGAACACGATGAATTACAACGCCTGGTTCGGCTTCGACAGCCTACCCGTGCTGGACAAGAACGTCCAGGGCGTGCGCGACCTGTTCTATGCCGGGCCGAACTCGGTCAATGACACCTGGCTCAACCGCGGCGCGGCCGGCTGGCGGCTCGACGTGATGGGCGACGGCAGCTTCCCGGCCAGCTTCTGGCAGGAGTTCCGCGTCGACGTCAAGGCCATCAACCCCAACGCGCCGATCATCGGCGAGCTGTGGAAGAAGTTCGAGATTCTGCCCAAGGTGCGCGGCGACCAGGCCGATACGGCGATGGGCTACCGCTTCCGCAATGCCGTCCTCGGCTTCTTCGGCCGCGTCGATGACAAGGGCTTCGTGGACGATGGCGAGACCGACCAGCCGCCGTCGCTCTTTGCCAGCAAGCTCGTCTCCATCCGCGAAGACAACCCCGACGCCAGCTACTACACCATGATGAACCTCATGGGTAGCCACGACACGCAGCGCATCCTCTGGCTGCTGACGCCCGGCGCGCGCAACCGCGAGGAGCGCGAGTTCAACGCCGCCAACCTGGCCCAGGGCAAGACGATGCTGAAGCTGGCCGCTGTGGTGCAGATGACCACGCCCGGCACGCCGACCATCTACTACGGCGACGAAGTCGCCATGACCGGCGACGACGACCCTGACGACCGGCGGGTCTTCCCCTGGAACGGCAACCAGCCCGGCGGCGACGCCAACATGCTGGCCCACTACAAGCTGCTGACCGGCCTGCGCAACGGCAACAAGGTCTTCCGCCAGGGCGAGATGACCTTCCTGCTGACCGATGACGCGGCGCGGACGGTGGCCTATCTGATGCGCACCAATACCGAGGCCGCCGTCGTGGCCATCAACCGCAACAGCACGGCGCAAACGCTGGTCATCCCCGCCACCGGCCATCTGCCCAACGCCGTCGTTCTGACCGACAAGCTGGGCACGCTGCCGGGGACGATCACCGCCGCGGGCGGCGTCATCACCATCCAGCTGCCGGCCCAGAGCGCGGCCATCCTGATGCCCAACCGCGGCCAGGACCTCGTGCCGCCGCGCGCGGCGACCAACTTGACCGCCGAGGCCGGCAACGGCCAGGTGGTGCTCCACTGGAACGTCCCCACCGGCGGGGCGGCGTCCTACAACGTCTATCGCAGCCCCGTCACCGGCGGCGGCTACGTCCTGATCGGCAACACCACGGCCACGACCTACACCGACATGACGGTAGAGAACGGCCGCGAGTACTTCTACGTCGTCCGCGCGGTTGACGCCGCCGGCAACGAGGGGCCGGCGTGCAACGAGGCCGCGGCCACGCCCTTCTTCCCCATCACCTATGCCGTTCTCCAGTGGCCGCCGGACATGACCTTCCCGGTGCGCACCAGCGGCTCGGAGATGGTCTACGGCCGCGTCTACGTGGCCGGCGTGACCGACGCGAGCGGCGACCCGGATAGCATCCTGGCCGAGGTCGGCTTCGGGTCGGACGGCAGCAACCCGACCGGCTGGACGCACTGGTGGCCGATGAGCTTCAACGTGCCCAACGGTAACAACTACGAGTACCAGGGCAAGATGGTCCCGGAGACGCCCGGCGCATACGACTACCTGGTGCGCTTCAGCACCAACGGCGGGGCGACGTGGGTCTATGGCGATGTGGACGGCTGGTATCCGCCGCAGCCGACGGGCAACCAATACAACGACCCCGGCGACATGACCGTGACGGCCAACGCCGACACGACGCCCCCGGCCGCGCCGCTGAACCTGGCGGTTGACTCGGCTTCGCCGGAGGGCATCGCCCTGATCTGGGACGCCGTGGGCGACGCGGACTTCTACGAAGTGCTGCGCAGCGCCACGACCGGCGGGCCATACACCGAGATCGGCGAAACGTCGGCGACGACCTTCACCGACACGAACGTGGTCGAAGACGCGACCTACTTCTACGTCGTCCGGGCCGTGGACGCGGCCTTCAACCGCTCCGGCAACTCCAACGAAGTCGAGGCGACGGCCGCGCGGCGGACGGTGACGCTGGTCTTCAACGTGACCGTGCCGGCGTTGACCGACTCGACCGGCCGCGCGGTCAACATCGCCGGCACGCTCAGCCGGCTCGATGGCGGCCACCCCGACTGGTCGCCCGGCGCGACGCCGATGATCCGCATCGACGCGACGCACTGGTCGATCACCTTCACCGGCAAGGAAGGTACGCAGCTAGAGTACAAGTATGCCCTGGGCGACTGGGCCTACGTTGAGAAGGGAGCGGCGTGCGATGAACTGGGCAACCGCACGTTGACGCTCGACTACGGCCTGACCGGCACGCAGACCGTCAACGACACGGTCGTCAATTGGAACAGCTACGGGGCCTGCGCTCCGTAGGCCGCCCTTACCCTGCCTCGTGGTGCGACGCACTTTCTTGAGTGCGTCGCACCTTCTTGATCTGGGCGCGCCGGAAAGTGCCAGGCACTTCAGAAAGTGCCAGGCACTGACCCGTGCGCTGGTGCGACGCACTTTCCGCAGT
>JAIBAS010000595.1 GCA_019695075.1 Promineifilum sp.
TGGCCGGGTACGCCCTGCGGGCCGGGTTCGCCCTGCGGCCCGGTGGGGCCGGGGCGGCCCGAACAGGCCGCCAGGGCCAGCAGTACCACGCCGAAAAATATCGAAACTCGCACAACCGATGATCGGCCTGCTCTCATCAGTGCCTCCGTCTCTTCGTCGCGATGGTCGCACGGGGGAGCGCCCATCACCCTTACAGTATAACGAACAAAAACCTAACAACAATGATCTTGCGGCCGTAATTTGCCCCGTCTTGCCCCTCTTCCGCCACCGGATTATGTGTAACTTTGCTATGAATTGGGTGACATAAAGCGGGCGCGTTCGATTCAGCGGCCGGTTTGAGGTATACTTCGCCCTTGGCCAGAACACATCAACCCTGGCGGAGGCGCACTTGGATATCGGGACGGTAAACAGTATCGACATCAATCAGGAGATGCGCAGCTCCTACCTGGACTACGCCATGAGCGTCATCGTCGCCCGGGCGCTGCCCGACGCGCGCGACGGCCTCAAGCCCGTCCAGCGGCGCATCCTCTATGCCATGCACGACATGGGTATGCGGCCCAACCAGCCCCACCGCAAAAGCGCCCGACTGGTTGGCGAGGTGTTGGGCAAGTATCACCCCCACGGCGACAGCTCGGTCTATGACGCCATGGTGCGTATGGCGCAGGACTTCTCCATGCGCTACCCCCTGGTCGACGGCCAGGGCAACTTCGGCAGCATTGACGGCGACAGCCCGGCGGCCATGCGCTACACCGAGGCTCGCCTGGCCCCCATCGCCATGGAACTGCTGGAAGACCTCGACAAGAACACGGTCGAGTTCACGCCCAACTTCGACGACACGCTGCAAGAGCCGGATTTGCTGCCGGCGCGGCTGCCCAACCTGCTGCTCAACGGCTCGTCGGGCATCGCCGTGGGCATGGCCACCAACATCCCGCCGCACAATCTCAGCGAAGTCTGCGACGCCATCATCTACCTCATCGATCGGCAGGACGACGTCGACGACGTGACCCTGGACGACCTGATGCAGTTCGTCAAGGGGCCGGACTTCCCCACAGCCGGGGTCATCGTCGGCAGCGAGGGTATCCGCAACGCCTACGCCACCGGCCGCGGCCGGCTCATCGTCCGCGGCGTGGCCGACATCGAGCCGATGCCGCGCAGCACCACCGGCCGGATGCAGATCAACGTCACCGAGCTGCCCTACCAGGTCAACAAGGCCCTGCTCATCGAGCGCATCGCCGAGCTTGTCAACAAGGGCGTTATCGACGACATCTCCGACCTGCGCGACGCCTCCGACCGCGAGGGCATCTCCATCATCATCGAACTGAAGCGCCACACACAGCCGCGCAAGGTGTTGAACCAACTCTATAAGCACACGGCGCTGCAATCGACCTTCGGCGTGCAGGTGCTGGCGCTGGTGGACAAGCAGCCGCGGCTGCTGTCGCTGAAGCGGGCGCTGCAAATCCACATCGACCACCGCGTTGAAGTCATCGTGCGGCGAACGCGCTTCGACCTGGACAAGGCCGAGCGCCGCCAGCACATCCTGGCCGGCCTGTTGATCGCCATCGGCCACCTCGACGAGGTCATCCGCACCATCCGCGAGGCGGCCGACGCCGAGGACGCCCGCACTCAGCTCATGGCCCGCTTCGGCCTGTCCGAGGCGCAGGCGACGGCCATCCTCGACATGCAGTTGCGGCGGCTGGCGGCGCTGGAGCGGCAGAAGATCGAGGATGAGTACCGCGAGGTGACCGAACTCATCGCCTACCTGCGCGGCCTGCTGCAAGACCATCATCTCATCCTGGGCCTCATCCGCGAAGACCTGCTCAAGCTGAAGGAGAAGTATGGCGACGCCCGCCGGACACAGATCGTGCCCGGCATGGACACCGACTTCGACATCGAAGACCTGATCAAGGACGAGAACGTCTTCGTATCCATCACCCGGCGCGGCTACATCAAGCGCACGCCGGTGACGGCCTATCGCAAGCAGGCCCGCGGCGGCAAGGGGCTGATCGGCATGACCACGCGCGACGAGGACGAGCTGGAGCACCTCTTCGCCGCGGGCACGCTGAACACCATCCTGTTCTTCTCCGACTGGGGCAAGATCTACGCCACGAAGGCCTACGAGATCCCGGAATTCGACCGGACGGCTAAGGGCGCGTCGCTGATGAACGTGCTGCCCCTGTCGCCGGAGGAGAAGATCACCGCGGCGCTGCCCGTCCACGACTTCGGCGACGCCGAATACCTGATCATGATCACCCGCAAGGGGCGCATCAAGCGGGTGGAGTTGAGCGTCTTCGCCAACGTCCGGCCGAGCGGGCTGATCGCCGTCAACCTGGAGCCGGGCGACAGCTTGGGCTGGGTCAAGCTGACGCGCGGCAACGAGGACATCATCCTCATCAGCCGACAGGGCAAGGGCATCCGCTTCAACGAGGAAGAGGTGCGGCCGATGGGCCGGGCGGCGGCGGGCGTCAATGCCATGCGGCTGGATAGCTGGGACATGCTGGCCGGGGCCGACGTGGCCAGCAACGAGGCCGACCTGCTGGTCATCACCGAGAAGGGGCTGGGCAAGCGCACGCCGCTGACGGAGTACCGCCGGCAGGGGCGCTATGGGCAGGGCATCAAGGCCATGAACCTGACGCCGGAGCGCACCGGGGCCATCGTCGCCGCGCGGGTGGTGTCGCCAAAGGACGAGGTGACGCTCATCTCGGCCGGGGGCATCATCCTGCGCATGGTCGCGGCCCACATCTCGCGGCAGGGGCGGGCGTCGCAGGGCGTCCGGGTGATGGACCTGCGCGAGGGCGACGCGGTCGTGTCGGTGGCCGTCATTGCCGAGGCGCGGCAGGTGTTGGCCGAGGCGGAGAGCGCCGCGCCGGAAACCGCAGCCGCGGCCGCCGCCTCCGCGCCGGCCGATGACGACCTGCTCGACCTGTTGGAAAGCGCCGCCGGGCACACCAACGGCTCGGAATAGTGGCGCGATTCTCCGAATCGCGTCTTCCACCCAGATTGCGATTCGGGAGAATCGCGCCACATCGCGCAAGACGCGATTCGGGAGAATCGCGCCACATCGCGCAAGATGCGATTCGGGAGAATCGCGCCACATAGCGAAAGGGGCCGGCTACTTTGCCGGCCCCTTTCATTTGGTGAGAGTCAGGAACGCCGAAACCTGACTCTCGTTAAAAGGAGGAGAAGAAGAAGAGATTGTTTACCCTTCAATGACTATTCTATGACGAAATGGCAATCGCCGCTGTACGCATGTTCTACGCACGCCATACGGGAAACCTACGCTTGTGAAAAATAGAGCAATCCAAATCATCGGGGCACGGGTGACAGGCGACGTTGGCAACCAGCCTACCTCTTCTATAATAGCCAGGGTGCTCCAGCGAGCGCCCGAATGCCCAGTTCGGCATTTGCTTAAATTGGCTGCATTTTTGGCGTCGGACGCGGTATAATCTTGCGTAACTAGAATACGGAAGGTAGGCGAACCAAATATGACCGACATACAACCTGTTCACCCCCTGCCGGAAAGCCACGACAGCGACGCCGGCCAACCGGGCGACGTGGAACAAGTCCGTTGGGAAGTGGTCGAGCGCACTGCCGGCATCACCCCGGCCGAGATCATCGTCGGCCGCCTGCAGGCTGAGGGCATTCCCGCCCGCGCCTGGCAAGAGGGCGCCGGCGAAGCTCTGGGGCTGATGGTTGGGCTGCTGGGCACGGCCCACGTGGTCGTGCCGGAGGAGTTCGCCGCGCGCGCGCGGGCCATCCTGGCCGCCGACGCCGCGGCCTACGCCGCTGAAATGGAAGAAGAAGAGTAGATTCGACCGGAAGGAGAGATCAAGATGGCCGATGTAACTTGGCAGAACACCGATGAGAGCGCCGTGCTGGTTAAGCCGCGCCGCAACCGGCTGATGTTCATCGTCGGCGGTGTGGCGCTGATTGCCGCTGTGGTCTACCTTGTCGTGAATGCCATGAGCGGCAGCACGCAGCTCTACAAGACCGTCGGCGAGTTCTACGCCGAGCAGAGCCGGCTGACGGGCCGCGACCTGCGTGTGGCCGGCTGGGTCATTGGCGACTCCATCGTCTACACCCAGATCGACGCCCACAACTCCCGCCTGGAGTTCGACATCGTTGACGACCTCAGTAACCCAACGCAGACGCTCCACGTCGTCGCCCTGAACGAGCCGAAGCCCGACTTGTTGCAGAACCAGGCCCAGGCGCTCGTTGAGGGGCGCGCCGACGCCAACGGCGTCTTCAATGCCAATCCCGGCGGGCTGATGCTGAAGTGCCCGACGCGCTACGAAGAGATGGCCCCGGAAGGCACGGGCCACCCCGAATCCATTGCCGTGCCCTAAGGCGCGGGGCCGCCGGGGCCGGTTTGGCCCGCGGCGGCCGTTGATCCTACGTTTGAGCGACTAATCGGGCGGCGGGCCGGGGAACGCGCAAGCGCTCCAGGCCCGTCGTGCTGTTAAGGGAACGTCCTTATGATCGCTGATTTCGGCCGCATTACCCTGTACGTCGCCTTCACCGTCGCCCTGTACGCCATCGTCGCCGCGTATTACGGCGCGCGCCGCGGCGACGACCGCTGGGTGCGCAGCGCCCGCAATGCCATCATCGCCGTCTGCCCTCTTGTGGCCCTGGCCTGCGCGCTGATCATCACCGCGCTGGTGACGGGCGACTTCTCCATCGCCTACGTCTCCCAGGTCAGCAGCCTGGGCATGCCCACCTACCTGAAAGTGACCGCGCTTTGGGGCGGGCAGGCCGGCTCGCTGCTGTTCTGGAACCTGCTTCTGTCGCTCTTCACCGCCGCGGCCATGCTGACCAAGTGGCGGCAGCAGAAGGAACTGATGCCTTACGTCATCGTCGTGCTGGGCATGGTGCAGCTCTTCTTCCTGTTCATCTCCGGCATCGTCGAAAGCCCGTTCGTCCGCAACCTGACCATCCCCGCCGACGGCAACGGCCTGAACCCACTGCTGCGCCACCCCGGCATGATCATCCACCCGCCGATGCTCTACCTGGGCTTCGTCGGCATGACCATCCCCTACGCCTTCGCCATGGCCGCGCTGATGTCGGGGCAGATGGGCGACAACTGGATCAAGACCACGCGCCGCTGGACGCTGGTGGCCTGGCTGTTCCTGAGCCTGGGGCTGATCCTCGGCGGGCGCTGGGCCTATGACGTGCTCGGCTGGGGCGGCTACTGGGGTTGGGACCCGGTGGAGAATGCCTCGCTGATGCCCTGGCTGGCGGGCACGGCCTTCCTGCACTCGGTTATGATCCAGGAAAAGATGCGCATGTTCAAGATGTGGAACATGTTCCTGGTCATGTTGACCTTTCTGCTGGTCATCCTGGGCACGTTCGTCGTCCGCAGCGGCGTCATCTCGTCCGTCCACGCCTTTGCCCAGTCGGCCATCGGCCCGTTCTTCTTCGGCTTCATCGCCTTCATGTTCATCTTCTCGCTCGTCTGGATCACCAAGCGGCGCGAGAGCCTGCGCACGGAGAATCAGCTCGTCTCCTACCTGTCGCGCGAGGCGGCCTTCCTCTATAACAACTTCCTGATCATCGCCATCCTAGCCGTCGTCTTCCTGTTCACCTACTACCCGCTCATCTCCGAGCTATTCACCGGTGAGAAGGGCTTTGTCGGGCCGCCCGTCTATGAGCGCGCGCTGGCGCCGCTGTTCGCCGCGCTGGTGCTGCTGATGGGCGTGGCCCCGCTGACGATGTGGTATCGCACCAGCATCCAGCGCCTCGGCCGGGCGGTGCTCTGGCCGGCGGTGGCGTCAACGGTGCTGGTGGTTGTTCTGTTCATCCTCGGCGTGCACCTGTGGCCGGCGCTGCTCGGCTTCTGGCTGGTGTCCTTCTCGGCCGCGCTGACCCTGTGGGAGTTCGCCAAGGGCACGCGGGCGCGCATGGGCAAGGGCGAGAACGTCTGGACAGCCTTCACGACGCTGATGGCCCGCAACCGGCGGCGCTACGGCGGCTACTGGATCCACATGGGCGTGCTCATCATGGCCTTTGGCATCGTCGCCGACGGCCTCTACCAGAGCGAGACGCAAATCCGCCTGACGGCCGGTGAGAGCGTCCAGGTGGGCGGCTTCGAGATGGTCTTCAACAGCGTCAGCCGCTTCCCCGGAGCCGACGACCTGCTGATCACCCAGGCCGACGTCGATCTCTACAAAAACGGCGAGTTCCTGCGCAAACTGACGCCGGAGATCGAGTTCTACCAGCGCTCCGGCCAGCCGATGACCATCCCCTCGGCCCGCTCGACCATCACCGAGGACTTCTACGTCATCCTGGTCAACTGGGAGCCGACGACGGCCGACGCGGCCACGTTCCGCATCTTCCTGAATCCGCTCATCAACTGGATTTGGGCGGGCGGCATCGTCTTCATCATCGGCACGCTCATCGCCGCCTGGCCCGACCGGGAGAAGGCCCCCGCCCGCGCTCGCAAGCCGGCCGTCGTGGCCGCGGGCGATTAAGCCGGGGATGCAGCGCCGCCCCCGGCGCGCAGTGGAAACGACAATGACACCACGTTACAGACTCGTTCGCTGGCTCGTCCTGGCCCTGTTGCTGGCCTTGTTGCCCAGCGTCGCCCTGGCCCAGGACGACAGCACGATCACCGATGACGAAGTGAACGAGGTCGCCAAGGACCTCTACTGCCCGGTGTGCGAGAGCACGCCGCTGGACGTCTGCCCGACGCAGGCCTGCGCCGACTGGCGCGAGCTGATTCGCACCAAGCTGGCCGCGGGCGAGACCCGCCAGGACGTGCTCGACTACTTCGCCCGGCAATATGGCGACGGCGTGCTGGCCGACCCGCCGCGCCACGGGGCCAGCCTGATTGTCCTGTGGGTTTTGCCGGTGCTGCTCGTCTTGCTGGGGGGGCTGCTGTTCGTCCGGCTGCTGCGCGGCATGCGCGCGACCGGCCCGGCGGCGACCGTCGCCGGCATGACTGACACGGTCGCGACCGGCCCGGCCACGGTCGCCCCGCCCCGCGTCGATGAGCATCGCGGCGACGAATCTCTCGATGACTACATCGCCCGCGTCGAGCGGGAACTGAAAGAATAGCGACTGGGAAGATTAGTATGACTGAAACGATCCCAACGCCAACGACCCAACCCGCGGCCGAGCCGGCCAAGACGCGCCGGCCGCTGCGGTTGTCGATTGTCCTGTTGTGGGTGGGCGTCCTCACCCTGATCGCCCTGCTGGGCTGGGGGCTGCTCAACAGCACCGCCGAGCGGCCGGAAGTAGGCCAGCAAGCGCCCGACTTTGACGTGGAGTTCTTCGACGGCTACGGCTGGGACGGCCGGACGACGGCCAACCTGGCCGATATGCGCGGCAACGTCGTCGTGCTTAACTTCTGGGCCTCGTGGTGCGTCGAGTGCCGCGACGAGACGCCGATGCTGGAGTCCGCGTGGCAGCGCTACGCCGACCAGGGCGTCGTCGTGCTCGGTGTGGCCTATGCCGACGTGGAGCCGAACTCGCTGGCCTACATGAAGGAGTTCGGCGTCAGCTTCCCCCACGCGCCCGATCTGGGCACGGACATCTCGCAGACCTACGAGATCACCGGCGTGCCGGAGACGTTCATCATCGACAAGGAGGGCGTCATCCGCCACGTGCAGATCGGCGCGGTGAACACCGCCATGCTCGACCAGATCATCCCGGGCCTGTTGGCCCAATAGCCGCCGGAGGACGCATCGCTGTGATCGCTGGAATCACCCTCGGTTCACTTTTGCTCGGCGCGGCCCTGGTCGTCGTGGTCGTGCTCTACCTGGCGCGGCCGTTCGTGACCGCCGAAGACGAAGACATCCGCCTGGCGCGCGAAGAGGCGGATAGCCTGATCCTGCGCCGCGACGCGCTGCTGCGGCAGGTGCGCGAACTGGACGACGACATGGAGGCGGCCAAGGTCGCCCCGGAGCTATACCAGCGCGTCCGGCCACAGTTGGTCAAGCAGGCGGCCGTCATCATGCAGCAGCTGGACGCCCATCAGGTGGACGCCCTGACGCCCGATCTGGACGCGCAGATCGCAGCCGCCGTCCGGCGGCTGCGCACGCCGGAGGAGATCGACGCCGACATCGAGACCGCCGTCCGAGCAGC
>JAIBAS010000085.1 GCA_019695075.1 Promineifilum sp.
GGCGTCCAGACGCTGCGCCAGCTATTGCCGCCGGCGGTCGAGAGCGCCGCGCCGCAGCCCGGCCCGTGGCCTCTGCCCGCCGGGCGCATCCGCGACGTGCCCCGCTTCGCCTGGCGCGGCCTGATGCTCGATGTCGCCCGCCATTTCTTTCCCGTGGCCGACGTGCAGCGGGTCATCGACCTGGCCGCCGCCTACAAGCTCAACCGGCTGCACCTGCACCTGACCGATGACCAGGGCTGGCGCATCGACATCGCCTCGTGGCCGGAACTGGCGCGCGCCGGTGGGCAGACGGCCGTCGGCGATGGGCCAGGCGGCTATTACACTCAGGCCGACTACGCCGCCCTGGTCGCCTACGCCGCCGCGCGCCACATCACGCTCGTGCCGGAGATCGACCTGCCCGGCCACACCAACGCCGCCCTGGCCGCCTACCCGGAGTTGAACGCCGACGGCCAATCCCGACCGCCCTATACCGGCATCGAGGTTGGCTTCAGCAGCCTGGCCATCGACAACGAGATGACTTACCGCTTCATCGATGACGTCATCGGCGAACTGGCGGCGCTGACGCCGGGCGACTATCTCCACATCGGCGGCGACGAAGCCCTGGCTACGGCCAAAGAGGATTACGTCCGCTTCATCGAGCGCGTCGCGACCATCGTCCGCGCCCACGGCAAGCGCATGGTCGGCTGGGAGGAGATCGGCCAGGCGCGGTTGGAGCCGGCGGCCATCGCCCAGCACTGGGCCTCCGGCCACGCCGCGGCCGCCGCCGCGCAAGGCGCGAGCGTCATCCTCTCGCCCGCGCCACGGGTCTACCTGGACATGAAATACGACGCGACGACGCCGCTGGGTCTGGCGTGGGCCGGCCACATCGGCGTGCGCGCGGCCTATGATTGGGAGCCGGCGACGCAGCTGCCCGGTGTGGCCGAGGCGCAACTGCTGGGCGTGGAGGCGGCGCTGTGGTCAGAGACGCTGACGACGCGCGCCGGCATCGAGTTCATGCTCTTCCCGCGGCTGCCGGGTGTGGCCGAAGTGGCCTGGTCGGCCGCCGGCCGCGATTGGGAGGCGTATCGCACCCGTCTGGCCGCGCATGGGCCGCGGCTGGCAGCGATGGGGGTTAATTTCTATCGCGCGGAAGAGATCGACTGGTCGTAGGCTATAGATATTCTTGGAGATGTGGGATGAGCATTGCAACGATTGAAACACAACCCCGTGTTGAGGCGGTCGAGTTTGCGGAAAGGATGCTGTCCGTGCGTCTTATGGATGGACGCACCCTCCTGGTTCCACTGGAGTGGTATCCCCGCCTTCTTCATGCCTCATCAGACGAGCGGCAACTGTGGCGGGTCTTCGAAGACAGTGACGAGCGCGATATTATCTTCTGGGAACAACTGGATGAGTTGATTCCTGTCGTCGCTTTGTTAGCCGGTGTGCCAAGTCGTGAATCGCGTCGTTCTTTAGATAAGTGGCTGGCGGGAAGAAAGTAAGGCCGTAGGGCATCTACGCTGTGAGCCAACTCCCAACAAGTAGAAAAACGGCCGGGCACAAGCCCGGCCGTCATCATTTATCGGGGCCTACTCTTTCCCCTTAACCCACGTCTCCTTCAACCCCACCGTCCGGTTAAACACCAGCCGGTCGGGCGTCGAATCGAGGTCAACGCAGAAGTAGCCTTCGCGCACGAACTGGAATTTGTCGCCGGGCGCGGTCGTGGCCAGGCTTGGCTCCACCAGCGCGTCGACGATCTTCAGCGAGTCGGGGTTGATGTTGTCGAGGAAGTTCTCGCCGTTCTCCTGCGGATCGGGCTTGGTGAAGAGGTTGTCGTAGAGGCGCACTTCGGCCGGCAGGGCGTGCTCGGCCGAGACCCAGTGCAGCGTGCCGCGCACCTTGCGGCCATCGGCCGACGTGCCGCCGCGCGTGGCCGGATCATACATCGCCCGCAGCTCGACGATGCGCCCGGCGGCGTCTTTCACCACGCCGGTGCAGACGATGTAGTAGGCGCTCATCAGCCGCACCTCGACCTCCGGGGCCAATCGGGTGAAGCCCTTGACCGGCTCCTCCATGAAGTCGTCGCGCTCGATGTAGATTTCGCGCGCGAAGGGCAGCGGCCGTGATTCGGTGCGTGTCTTATCCTGCTTGTAGTAGGGCACGTCGAAGGTCTCTTCCTGCCCCTTGGGATAGTTCTCAATGACGACCTTGAGCGGCTCCAGCACGGCCATGACGCGCGGCGTGCGCGTGTTCAGGTCTTCGCGGACGGCGTGCTCCAGCAGGGACATATCGACGATGCTGTTGGCCTTGCTGACGCCGATCATGTCGGTGAAGGCGCGGATAGCATCCGGCGTGTAGCCGCGCCGGCGCAGACCGCGGATCGTCCAGAAGCGCGGGTCGTCCCAGCCATCGACAAAGCCTTCCTGCACCAGCTTGATCATCTTGCGCTTGCTCATGACCGTGTAGGTCAGGTTCAGCCGCGCGAATTCGATCTGCTGTGAGCGGCGGATGCCCAGCGCCTCCTGGAACCAGTCGTAGAGGCGGCGGTTGTTCTCGAACTCCAGCGTGCAGATGGAGTGGGTGATGCCCTCGATGGAGTCGCTCTGGCCGTGAGCCCAGTCGTAGGTGGCGTAGATGTGCCAGGCGTTGCCGGTGCGCGGGTGGGGCGCGTGGAGGATGCGGTACATGACCGGGTCGCGCAGGACGATGAAGGGCGAGGTCATGTCGATCTTGGCCCGCAGCACGCGCGAACCCTCGGCGAACTCACCGGCGCGCATGCGGCGGAAGAGGTCGAGGTTCTCCGCAACGGTGCGGTCGCGGTAGGGGCTTTCGCGCCCCGGCTCGGTCAGCGTGCCGCGGTACCCCCGGATTTCGTCGGCGCTCAGGTCATCGACGTAGGCCTTGCCGTCGCGGATGAGCTGCTCGGCCCAGTCGTAAAGCTGCTCGAAGTAGTCGCTGGCATGATAGAGCCGGCCGTCCCAGTCCGCGCCCAGCCAGCGCGCGTCTTCCATAATGGCGTCGATATATTCCTGCTCTTCCTTCTCCGGGTTGGTGTCGTCGAAGCGCAGGTTGAAGAGGCCGCCGTAGTCCTGGGCAATGCCATAGTTGAGGTTGATCGACTTGGCGTGGCCGATATGGAGGTAGCCGTTCGGCTCCGGCGGGAAGCGGGTGTGGACGCGGCGGCCGTATTTGCCCGTGGCGTTGTCCTCGTCGATGATCGTCCGGATGAAGTTAGAAGTGGTTGGTGTTGTCGTATCAGTCATGATGATCTGCTTGTTCCGTATCCGTGAAGGTTCCTATTCGGCCGGCAGGGCGGCCAGGGCCGCGTCGAGCCGGGCCAGGGCGCGATCGCGCCCCAGGGCGACGATGGACTCAAAGACCGGCGGCGAGACCTCTTGCCCGGTCACGGCCAGCCGCAACGCGCCCAGGAAGGGGCCGGCCTTGCCGTTGGTCGTCACGCTCTCGCCGATAGCCGTCAGCCCGGCGCTGAGCGTGGCGGTGTCCAGCGGTTGCGCGGCGGCGATGAACGTCCGCGCCGCCTGCAAACCGCGCCGGGCCGCCTCGGCCGGGAGCTTGGCGCTCGCCAGTCGGTCGGTCGCCGGCGCGGCGGAACCTCCATCTTCCCACAGAAAACGCAAGAACCCCTCGGCGTCGGTCAGCTTCTTCAGCCGCACGCGCAAGGCCGGCATGACCGCCAGCAGCGCCTCCGGGCTGACCTCGTGCCCCTGCCGCTCCAGCGTCGCCCGCACGGCCCGCGCCAGTTCCAGCACATCCATCTCCTGAATCCACTGCCCCGTCAGCCAGTCGAGCTTGTCGTAGGGCAGGCGCGTCGGCGCGGGGTTGATGTCCTGCAACTCGAAGCGCGGGATAGCTTCCTCGATGGGGAAGATCTCGCGGTCGTCGCCGAACGACCAGCCGACGTTGGCCAGGAAGTTGTTGAGCGCCGGGGCCAGGTAGCCTGCGTCGCGGAACTCCTCGACCTTGACCAGCACCTCGCGGCCGTGATCGTCGAAGGCTTGCGCCCGCTTGCTCAGCTTGCCCTTGCCGCTGGGGTTCAGCACCAGAGGCAGGTGGGCGTAGACGGGATGCGGCCAGCCGAAGGCGGCGTAGAGGTTCAGGTGTAGCGGCGCGCTGCTGATCCACTCGTCGGCGCGCAGGATGTGGCTGATGTCCATGAAGTGGTCATCGACAACGTTGGCCAGGTGGTAGGTCGGCAGGCCGTCGGACTTCAGCAGGACGGCGTCGGCGATCTGGCTGTTGGGCACGCGGATGTCGCCGCGGATGACGTCGGGGATGACGGTGACGCCCTCGGTCGGGGCCTTGAAGCGCACGACGTAGGGGATGCCGTTGGCCTCGCGGGCGGCGACTTCAGCAGCAGTGAGCAGGCGGCAGCGGCGGTCGTAGCTCTGGTCGCCGCGGGCGGCCTTGGCGGCGGCGCGGCGGGCCTTCAGTTCCTCGGCGGTGCAGAAGCACTTGTAGGCGTAGCCGTGTTCCAGCAGCCAATCGGCCCACTGGCGATAGAGCGGCGCGCGCTGGCTCTGGATGTAGGGGCCATAGGGGCCGCCAACGTCCGGGCCTTCGTCCCAGTCGAGGCCCATCCAGCGCAGCGCGTCCATGATGGCCTGCACCGCGCCCTTGACGGTGCGCTTCTGGTCGGTGTCTTCAATGCGCAGAATGAACTGGCCGCCGTGGCCGCGGGCGAACATCCAGTTGAACAAAGCAGTGCGCGCCCCACCGATGTGGAGATAGCCCGTCGGGCTGGGCGCAAATCGGACGCGAACGGTCATAGATGCAAATCTCAGTGGTCGATCCGCGCGGCTGCCTGGCGGCGCGCCGCGCGAATGGTGTGTCTAGTCGTAAAGGTGAAGGATAGCAGAAAAGGGGGGATTTGGGCAGGGGGAGGATGAGCGGGATACAACTTGTAACCTCTGAACCTCATTGAGGGGCCAGTTATCCCGTTACCGGATCGCCCCGGACGACAATACCTGTGCCGACCGCCGGCAACTGTTCACAGCCGCGCACTGTGTATGTATAATATAGGTGAACCAGTGTGCTCGATGTCGTCCGATCGAGGTGAGCCACATGAGCGCGGAACCCGCCAACCCGTCGCCCCCAAATCCTCCGTCTAAAGATGACGGCAAGGACAAGGAGGGCAAGCAAGCCCGCCCTTTGCCCACGCGTCTGGCAGCCCTGTGGGCCGTGGCAGCCGCGTGCATCCTTCTGGCCCTGGGGGCGCTGCGCTCGGACTGGGATTGGGCTGGTTGGCTGGCGGGTGGGCTTCTGACCATTGCCCTGGTCGTGCTGACCGTCTCGGCCTTCAAGCTGGAAGACGACTGGCAAGAGTGGCTCATTGAGCACGGGCTGCTGGCGCTGGGCATTGTCATGACTCTTGTCCTCACCGCCGCGCTGGCGCTGTGGCTGTGGGTTAACGCCAGTTGGGCATCGGCCAGCCAGCTACTGACGGCTGCCCATACGCTCGTTGCCGCGGGCGATGCGCTGACCCTGACAGCTTCGTACCCACAGACCGCTCTGCTGGACGCGGGCGACAACGCCCTGCTGCTAACCTTCGTCCGCACCGACAGCCAGCCGATCGCCGCGCGGGATATCGTGGTCACCATCGAGCCGAAGGGAGGGCTAACCTTCCCCAACGCCGTCGACGTTTCCAACCGCATGGTCGCCATCTCTTTAGGGCCGGGGCGGCCGACTACGATGAGCATCCCCCTGATCAACGATGGTCGCTTCCGGGGCCTGCACAACCGGAAGGCAACCATCACCGTGACGCCCAACACCGGCGATGCGCTGTCGCTGACGGTGACGATCGAAGGCCAGCGGGGCATGGCGCTGCGCCGCTTCGTCAACAGCACCGTCGACCAGACCAGCCCGCTTATCTTCCTGCTGCTGCTGGCCCTGCCGGCCCTGGCCACGCTGGGGCAAAAGGTGGTCGATGCGCGCTTCGCCGATTTGAAGAAGCGGCGGCGACAGGAGTTTGAGGAGTTAACGAAGGAATTTCGCGGGTTGCTACGCGTGGGCAGTATCGACGCGGCCAAAGGAAAACTGGATAAGATGACCACGCACGCCTACGCTGCCCAGGCGAAGGACGTAACTAACCTGGGCGAGAAGCTGGTAAAGTTGGCAAAGCTAGAGCGGCCGTCGCCGGAAGCCGAGGCAACACCGCCGGCCAGGAACGGGGCGGTGAAGACGGAGCGCGGCACGCCCTCTCCCCCGACCACAACAGAGCCTGGGCAATCCCCCGCCCCATCGCCACAAACCGCAGCCACGACGAGCCAACCGGCCGATATCTTCATGCCGATCATCGACGCCGGTCGACTCTGGCCGGAAGAGCTGGCCGCGGCTTTTCTGAGCGCCGACCAAGCGCTCGATTCTCCACGGCTTAACCCCCAGGCTAGTGATGGCTCTGATGTAGAGGCGAAGTCTATCGCACTGGCGAGGGCGGCCGATGATCTGCGCCACAACCCCCTGACGCTGAAGGACAAGAACCTGCAAGACAAACTGGACGCTGCCCTCGTGAAGCGGACGATGCATAGCCATGCCCAGAGTACGGGCAACCTGGCGACGGCTAGCGGAGGGCTGAGGACGCTGGCCGGCCCCTTTTTAAACAGCCGCGCCGAATATGGCGAGGAAGCGGATTTCCTGTTCCAGGAAGACGGTGCGTTCATGGGTCCGGGTGTGTGGCAGGGACAACTGCGTTACATCCAACGCAGTGTCATCTATACGTGCATGCCCGGCAGTGGCCGGACAACCCTGGCGCTGGCCGTCAGCCGCCGCCGCGACCTGTTTCCCCTCGATCTGTGGCTCGTGCCACTCAAATACAAGTTGCAACCGGATGATGTCAAGCGGTTGGCGCTGGAAGCCCTGTACGCGCAAGTCTGCGCCAGTCCTGCCTGCCTCGAGCTACTCAATGCCAACCAGCGACGCATCTTGGCCGATCTGTTGCTTAGCACCCTCAGCTACAGCCGGACGCTCTTCCTGCTGGAAGAGGCCCAGAAGCAGACGCTCCTTCAGCCGGAAGCAGCCGCGGTGAAACCTGATGCAAGGTCGATGTCCTTACAGTTGCAGCGTCTAAAGCGCGCGTTGCAGGAGCGCGCCCAGAGTGCCCAACAAGCCCCGGCTGGTCTCCGCGAACTCTGGGACGAGGTGGTGCGGTTAATTGGCGAGTTCCAGGAACTCCTGGGCCTACCGCATCTGTTGTTCATCTATGACGCGCCAAGCGACGGTGGTCAGGACTTGAGTCTGCTCTGGCGTCAGCTCGATACCTGGCACGCGATTGGCGCGCGCTTCCTCATCTTTGTGCCAGAGTCCGTCCGCGATCTGCCCGATCATATCGAAAAACGACCACTTGCCTGGTCGCGCGAGGACCTGAAGAAACTCATCGATCACCGGTGTCGGGCTTATGAGAAGCGAATCAACTTCGAGCCAGAGTTCACGGGACAGGACCGTGTTTCCATGCACTTTGATGATTCGCAATCCATCCAGGCGTTGCTGGATGCTTGCCGCTATGAAGAGGACAGTGACGAGTACAGTCCGCACACCCTCGCCGAGCTATGGCGCGAGGCTGCTGGTGAAAAACCCTACGAAGCAACGATGGATGTGAACGATGTGAACCGCGCTGTGCAGCGGATAAAGGAAAGGTCGTGATGAAAGCGGATCCCACGAGCACACCTATACCGGCGGATCCGTACGTCGAGCGCAATTTGAGCACCAAAGTTTTACTTGACTGGGCGATGGCCTCTCATCCAAACCCTACACGGATGCGTTCCATTGTAGGCCCACCGGGCGTAGGTAAGACGACCTTTCTGCGTCAACTGCGCGAAGCGCTCCGGCAGCAGGATGCCGCCGTGCTCTGGCTCGACCTCTCAATAGTCCATGAGGGCCTGGCGAGGCGGCCCTGGGCTGAGAATGAAGCCGTCTGGTCGCGCTATTTGCAGGCTGAAGACGCCAAGCGGGCGGCCGCGAGCGTGGAGGAGTTCATTGCTATTGCGGCATCCGCATCGTCGCATGGTATGGCTCCCGTCCTGCTGGCCGATGGCTACGACGAACTC
>JAIBAS010000585.1 GCA_019695075.1 Promineifilum sp.
CTAACAGCCGGCTAATGGCCAGGGGAAAGGACTAACGACGGGCTAACGAAGGGGGTCTAGATGCTGGGCGGCGGGGTGTCGGGGCGGCCGTCGGGGAAGAGGATGTAGCCGCCCTGGCAGGTGGCGAGGTAGCGCTCCGGCGCATTGCCCAGCCGCGCCCTCAGGGTGTTGATCAATTGGGGGACAAAGTTCCGATCAAAATCGGCGGGCTGTGGTGGGCGGCGATCGGGTTGCTCCGGCAGAGCGGGGCGCTCCGGCAGACCGTGGCGGACGATGTCTTCCTTGGAGCAACAGTGCCGGGCGTTGTTATACAGATAGAGCAGGCAACTGAATTGCCTGGGCGTTAGCTCAATTAGCTGGCCGTTGAGAAAGACACGTCGGGAAGGTTGGTCAATGTAGAGACCAGGCGAGGGCGAGGGGGCGTCGTCGGGCGCGTCGCCGCCCAGGCGCTCGGCCAGCAGGCCAAGGTCGAGGCAGGCGCAGGCGGCCCGCAGATCGTCCCCGCTTTGGGGCGGCGGCACAGCCAGAACGTAGGCAACAGTCTCATAGAACATGGCCCGGAGATACGCGGTCATGTCGTTGCCGAATTCCTGCGCTACGCCCCGAATCTGCTTGATCGCCGTCACGGCCTTCTTCGGTTCACTGATGTCGAGCCGAGTGTCCAGCTTTGTTGGCCGCAGCAACTCCTCCTCCATTTCGGCAAACTTGATTAGTTTGTCGAAGGCGTGCAACTCGAACTTCACTTGCGCCTCTAACGCCGCCAATGTTGACAGCAGCGGGCCGTGGCCTATCTCGGCGTAGTCGGTTAGCCAAACGTTACGGCCGCTGGGCGCAACGAGGATGGCATCGGTCGGCGGCGTGCCACACGACGCACCGATTGTCAGCGAATGTTCGAATTGCGCCGGGCCTGGCCGGGCCAGAAAGTTAGCTGGGTCAGGTAGGTCGCGCTTGGGGTTGTTCGCCTGCGTGATGATGAGGCGGTCGCCGCTCAGGGTGATGGATGCCTGGTTGACCGCCGCCGCCGCCCGGCCGTGGGTCTGAATCGCCTGGCGCAACAGGGCGGGGCTATTGTCGGACAGCCCGGCGCGCTCACGCAGCAGGCGATCGGCATTCTCGCCCGCCGCTGCTTGCTGCAAGTGTGGATTGACCGGCTTGCGGCTTTCAAGAACCTTATCGACACAGACGCGCAGATCGATCGCGCTGTTCGTGTCATTATAGAAGTCGCGCAGCGAACGCGTTTGGCTGATCTGCGCCCCGGGCAGTTCCAGCGTCTCGGCCGCGTAGCGCAGGGTCTGGAGCGGGTAGGCAGTGTTGATGACGTGGGCATGGCCTGGCGGGGCGTGTTCGGGCATCCGCTGTCGGCGCGCCTCGCCGACGCGGGCCATATCGGCCACACGGCCGAGAATCACGATCCGATCGTGAATATCGCCGTCACGCCAACCGATGACGGCCAGGGCAAGGCGGCCTTCCCGCAACCATACCTGACGCTCCACGCGGACGCGGTCGTAGTCGCGGAAGGCAATGCGCAACAAGTCAGTCAGTTCGTCGCAATGCTCCTGTAGCTCCTCAGGGTGATCGCGCCAGTAATCTTGTGCGCGCTCCGGGTTCAGCGCGGCGACCAGGCCATGTTCGAAGGCGAAGAAGGGCCAGGGGTTGGCCAAACGCCAGTTGATGTCCGAACACTCGTCAAGCGCTTCGTTGATTTTCTGAACCAGCGCGCGCCAATCGTTGTCCTTGTTCAGATAGCCAACCGCCGGCGCCAGGCGACGACCTCCCCGTTGCCTAAGCGCGTCGTTGATATCCTCCGCGTTCCTCTCTTTGGAGGTCACTACTAACTTGATTAACTCGGCGTATTTTGGGTCATGAACGAGAGTGAGGCCGGAGATCACTGGCCGCGCGCCCTCGTCTCTCGGATCCATGAACACATCAATGGCAGCCAAATGAATGTAGTGCGTGTCCAGCAGTTCGCGCGCGGCCTCAAGCGTCGCGGCGATGTGGACAATGAAGCTGCCTTCGTTCTCCATCAGCCGCTTGCGATTGGTCAGATAATCCTCTTCGTCGTCTATCAGCAACACACGCCTTTTCATCGGGTTACTCCTTCGATGATACAGGTAATCCAGCCACGATCACGGGGAAAGCCAGCGTGAAAATTGTTCCGCGCGGGATATTATCCTCGTCCCACACACGCCCGCCGTACTCGTCCATGAGGGCTTTGGCAATGTACAGTCCAATCCCGTCACCCAACTCGCCCGCTTCCTTGGGCACGAGGTCTTCATACAATAGCGGCCGGCGTTCCGGGGCAATGCCGGGGCCATTGTCCGCGAAACGCATTTCGATGAAATTGTCAACGCGCCGGGTAGCGATGTCAATACGCGGCTGAGGTTTGCCGCGCAAGTAGCGCCCCGCGTTTTCGAGGATATTTTCGACGATGGATTCAAACTCTTCGATATCGACACGAATTCGGTCTTCCTCCGGCGCGGTGTAGTCTTCGACAATAGCAATTTGCCGGCGCGTCTCACTGACCGACCACTCGGCCCGAAGTTGCTCGGTCGTATGCCGTAATAGATCGTTGGCCGCGAGCGGTTGGACTACCCGCTCCGGTGATGTCTTCAGAGGGCGGCGCTTGATGGCCTCGGCCTGGCGGCGTATCTGTTGCATTAGCGTGGTGACGCCTGTGCCTTCCGTATCTTTGTGGCCCAGGTCTAACTCCAATACGTCCACCGATTCGATGATGATCTGCGCCTTCTGACGCACGTGGTGCATCCAGCTGTGCGTGACCGCGCCAAGCCTTTTGAGCATCACGCGATTCGCCTGACGCTTCTTCGATGCGATCAGTTCCTCGGTCAGGTGCAGATTGTGGATCGTCGTCGCCACCTGCTCCGCCAGTATCGTCACCAGGTTCTGGTCTTCGACGGTGAAAGCGTCGGGAACCGTGCTTTGCAGGTCCAACACCGCCAGCAGTTCGCCTTCATATTCAACCGGCACGGCCATCTCTGAGGCGGTGTCAGGCCACAGCAAATGATAGATATTGTGGTTGTTGACGTCGTCGGCATAGTAGGGCCGGCGTGTGACGGCAACCCGGCGAATGATGCCCTTCTCTTCGTTCAGGGCGATGTAGGGCCGGCCTTCGCCCGGCGGCTGCGGGATGCGGCGCATGCGCAGACGCGCTGCCTCCGGCTCATAGTGGCCCAGACCCAGGCGGATGCCGATCTCGTGCCGCTGGAAGATGCCGTCAAGTTCGCCGAAGATAGCCTGCAGGAAATCGTCCAGATTGTGGCAGGTGTTGACCTGGCGGCTGATGCGGGCGACGATCTCCCGCTGCCCCAGATGCTCGGCGGCCTGGATCGACACCGCCGCCACGGCCGCCAGCCGCTCCATAGCCGCCATGTCCTTGTCGGTGAAGTGCGCCCGCTGCGGGTGTTCCAGATTGATGACGCCGATGACCGTCGCGCCACGGCTGACGACAACGGCCAGTTGCGACTGGGTATGCGGCTCGAAGGGCCAGTAGTCCTTGTCGTCCGGCGCGTACGGGAGATTCTCGGAGACGCCGCTGAGAGCAACGCGGGCGATAATGCTTGGGCGCCGGGGCGCGTCCAGCCGGATGACGCCGACCTCGTCACGCAACCGCTGCAACGTCTCCGGCGAAGACGCGCCGCGGAACTGCAGGGCTTTGCCGTGCAACAGGGCCACGTGACAGGCGGCGCGGCTATCTGTGGCCCCCACAACCACCAGCGCCTGGCAGGCGATCTCGTGCAATGTTTTATCCAGCTCGCGCGCGTCGCCGATGCTCAGCGCGGCCCGACGCAGCGCCTCCAGCTGGCGGTTGCCGTCGGTCGCGTCGCGGAATTTCTTCTGGCCATAGACGGCCGCCGCGGCCTGATTGGCGAAGGATTGAATTGACTCGAGTTCGTTTTCATCGAAGTGATGGGCCTCGCGATAGTTGACGAGCAGCACACCCACACACTCGCCGCGCGAGCGCAATTGCAGCCCCACGCTGGCCCGGATGCCCTCCTGGCGGACGAAGTTGCCCTGCATCAGGGCGGCGTTGTGGCGCGTTGTGTCGTTCAGGAGGCGATAGGGCGCTGCCTGTAGACCGATGACCTCGTAGAGCGCGGAGTCAAGCGGAATTTCGTCCGGCGGGCGTACGGAGTCGGGCACGCGCTGGTTGTCGATGTGGCTGCCTTTATCGGTGAAGCGTCGCGTGGCGGCGTCGTAGGCATAGACCGTGACAACTTCGGCCCCCATCGCGGCGGCCACGCTGCTGGCGATAGCGTTCAGCGCCGGCTCCAGCTCTTCCTGAACGACTTTGGCGGCCACCTCCGTCGTTGCGCGCCACACGCGCTCGCGCTGCTCGTCGCGCTGGCGCAACTCGGCCACCTGTCGCTCGCGCTCGGCGCGCGACCGGTCACTGTCGATGGCCACGGCGGCGGCGGCGGCCAGACTGCCCAGCCCCTCGCGCATCCCTTCGCTCAACGGCGCGCGGATGATACGGTTGTCGGCCAGCAGCAGACCGAGCGGCCGGTTGTCGATGATCAACGGGGCCAACAGCAGGGGGAAGTCAGGGCGATACGTCTCGCGCAGCGCGCGCGGCAGCCTGGGTTCGTCCATCCGCTTCAGTTCGAGAACCTCTGCTTGCCGCATCTGTGCCAGTAGCCAGTCATCGCCCGACAGGGGGACGCGCCGGCCGGCGATGGCGCGATGCAGCGGGGTGTGTTCGCTGCGGAACCGGCCGGCTTTCAGGTCGTGGCAGTAGTTGCCAAAGGTGGCGCTTCCTTGGCGCTGGATGGTCTCGTAGTCGGCCTGGGCCTCGGCGCGGTTGAAATGGCCAATGGCGGTGTGGCCCACCAGCGCCGGGCCGGCCGGGTCGCTCTCGTCCAGCAACCACAGCGCGGCGCAGTTCATCTGATGGCCGAAGTTGGCCGTGACGGCGGTCAGCACCATGTGGAGCGTGTCCTGTAGCGCGGCCCCGTCGCGGATTTCGACGTTGATGCGGTGCAACAGCATGAGTTGGTCAATGCTGCGCTGGCTCATGGACATCGCCTGAGAGGTGCGCAGCTGGCCGGCGGCCTGATTGACATAACGCGACAAGATATTCTCGTTGCTCTGGTCGCAGAGGCGCGGCTGCCGGCCCAGCAGCAGCAGAATCGCGCGCACTTCGTCCCTGATCAGCAATGGCGCGGCGACGGAGGTGCTGAAGTCATACTCGCGCAGGGGCGGGTCCACTTCCAGCGTGTCGTCATAGCGGCCACAGCGGACAACGCGGCCCTCGCGCGCCGCCCGCCCAGCCAGGGACAGCCCATAGGGCCAATGCAGCGTGGTCGGTGGCGTTGGCAGGCCATCATGGGCGATGAGTTCGAGCGACTTCTGATCGCGGTGATTGAGGATCAGGCAGGCGGCATCGCAGCCCATTACTTCGCGGGCGCCGCGAACGATCTGGTAGTTCAGCGTTTCGGCGTCGTTCGTCTCGCGCAGTTGGCGCGCGGCGCGCTCCAGGCTGTCCAGTTGCCGGGTTGTGCGCTCGGCCTCGCGATAGACGTTGGCATGGTCGAGGGCGATGGCCGCCCACGACGCGAACATCAGGGCGTAGGTCTCGTCCTCGTTGTTAAAGGAGCGTTCCTTGTCGAAGTCGATACTGAAGGACCCCAGCAGCCGGTTTTCGGCGGCGACGACGGGGACGATGAGCGTGGCGCGGATGCCCTGGCTCAGCAGCAGCTCGCGCACAGGCCCAAGGTCGTCGCATTGGGCGACGGACGGGACAGGCAGCGGCCGCCGCTCGCGGATCAGCCGCTGCTCCAGTCGCACGTCGCGCAACTGGACCCGCGCGCCAAGCGTGCCACGTTCGTGCGGCCACTCGGCGATCACTTGGCCGGTGGAGTCGTTTTCGCTGAACCGGAGTAGGCCGCTGTGGTCGGCTCCGAAGAACTTGACCGCGGCGACACAGGTCTGATTGCCGACCGTAGCGGTGTCCAGCGACGAGGCAATCTCGCGGGCCAGTTCCTGCAACGTCTGCAAGTCGCCGGCCTGGTCCTTGATTTTGAGGTAGTCGTGGACGATGTCGAGCGCCGGGCCGGCCCAGCTGGCCAGGGTTTGCAGCCCGGTGGGCCGGTCGCTGCTGAAGTGGTTGGCCTCGCGGCTGTAGACGATCAGCGCGCCGATGAAACCGGCCCGGCCGACGACCGGCGCGGCGGCCAGCGAAGCCAGCCCCAGATCAAACAGGGGGCGGTCCTGGGCTACGTCGAGCGCCAGATGCACGACAGGTGGGCCGCCGGCGCTAATGGCTTCAACCAGGCGGCGGTTGGCCAGGGGCGCGCGGGCGTCGTCGGGCGGCGCGTCCAGGTAGTAGGCGCGCCAGCGGTCGGCGGCGGCGTCATAGAGGGTCAGGGCGGCGGCGGTGGCCTCCAGGTGGCCGGCCGTGGCCCTGAGGATGCCCTGGCAGGCGACCTCCTCCGACTCTAGCCGCGAGAAGATGGCGCGGCTGAGCGCCCGCAGCCGCGCCTGTTGGGGGGCAAGGTTGATGAGTTGAAACAACTCAGGTTCTTCAACAGTGCTCCTGCTCACGTAGCCGAAAGCGCCGGCGGCCACGGCGCGCTCGCGATCCTCGGCGGCATAGCCGGTCAGGACAATGCCCTCGATGTCGGGGTAGGTCTGGCGAATCCGGCTCAGCAGGGTGATGCCGTCCGGCTCGCTACCCAGGTGCTGGTCAATGAGAGCCACGTCGTACCGGCCGTGGCGGTCGGCGACCAGATCGAGGGCGGCGCGGCCGTCGGCGGCCGTGTCCACATCGAAGTAGCTCGATAGCCCGACAGCCATTTCATCGAGGTAACCGGGTTCGTCATCGACGAGTAGCAGGCGAATGCGTTCAGCAGGCATGGTCAACTCGCAGCGGGTAACTCGACGACAAAGGTCGTGCCCAACAACATGCGACTTTCCTCGACGTAGATGCGGCCGTTCATGTCTTCGACAAGCGCGCGGGCGATATAGAGGCCCAGGCCCGATCCGTCCTCGCGGGTGGTCATGCCCATCGTGAAGACCTTTTCCCAGTTGTCATGGTGGATGCCGGGGCCATTGTCGCGGAAGCGGACGCGCAGCCAGGACGCGCCGTCGATGGTGACGGCCGTGGCGTCGATGCGCAGATGGCCGTGGCGCTCGCCTGTGCCGGCGGCCCACTGGATGGCGTTGATCATGAGGTTGAGGAAGACGAAGTGCAGGCGGTTGGGGTTGGCGGCCGCCGGCGGCAGAGCATCATCGGCCACGATGCGGATGTGCAGCTTCTTGCGCTCCGCTTCCAGGGACACCTGGTGCGCGTCGGCGCGCAGGACGTGGGTAAGCGCGGTCGTTGCGTCGCCATCGGCCGACTTGAGCTTGATGATGTTGGCGCTGGCCTCACGCAACTGGCGGACCCTTTCGGCCATGCGCGTCAGGGTGGCTTCCAGCGGGCCAGGGTCGCTGCCAACGGCCACCGCGGCCAGTTGGCGGCGCGCGTTTCTGACGGCTTGATCGAGTATGAGACCCTTGTTGGCGATTTCGTGGGAGATGGCTGAGGTTAGCTCGCCGGTGAGCAGCAGTTGGCCGGCGGCCAACACGCGCTCGTCGAGCACCTGGCTTTCCAGCACGCTTTGCAGCAGGACGGCCACAGCCAGCGCCTCGCGCAAGCGATTGCTGCCGAAGGTGTCGGGCTGGCGGGTGAATAGGAACAGGGCGTGTTCGACCATGCCGCCGGCCTCAAGCGGGATGCCGATGCAGCTTTCGAAATCGACGACAGCCAGCAGGTTGCGAAAGCGCCCGGTGCGGTCGCCGGAAACGCGCCGCCGCAACAGCACTTCGTTTTCCCGGATGACATCGCCCACCGGGCTTTCGGGCAGGAGGTAAAGCCCTTCGCCTTGAAGGACAGGCGCGCCGTCCTGGGTGATGATGCTGACGACCCGATTGGCGGCGTCGAGGCGGAAGAGGACGGCCAGATCGGCCCCCAGCGACGCGCGCAACCGGGCCACGCCGGCGCTCAGCCGCTCGGCGGGCGTGCGCTCGGCGCGCAGCGA
>JAIBAS010000096.1 GCA_019695075.1 Promineifilum sp.
CGATTCGGGGCCGCTTCTCTGGACTATTCTGGAGAACGAGCGAACTCTATTCCGCTTCGGGCAACTGGGGTTGGAGCGTATAGTCCGCCGGCAACTCGCCGGTCAGCGAGCGCAGGAAGATGACTACGCTGTCAACTTGGTCGCTGGTCAACTGCTTGCCGAGTTGATGGCGGACCATCAATTGCACCATCGACTCCATGGTGGGAATGCTGCCGTCATGCAGATACGGGCCGGTCACGGCGATATTGCGCAGGCTCGGCACCTTGAAGACGTGCATGTCCGCTTCTTTGCCGGTCACGACGTAGCGCCCCAGGTCGTTGGTCGTATAAGGCTCCTGCGCGCCCAGGGTGGCATAGCTGTTGCCGCCCAGCGCCGGGCCGTAATGGCAGGCGGTGCAGCCGGTGTTCATGAACAGCGCCAGCCCTTCCTGCTCCGCTTCCGTCAACGCGGTCGTGTCGCCGGCCAGAAATTCGTCGAAGCGTCCCGGCGTAACCAGACGACGCTCGAACGCGCCGATGGCCGTACCGACATTGTCATAGGTGATGGGGTCATCTTCGCCAGGGAAGGCGGCCTCGAAATAGGGCAGATAGCCGGGAATGTCTTTGAGCACGGAAACAACCGTCTCCGCGTTGGGCATGCCCATTTCGCCGGCTGCCAGAACCGGCCCCTTGGCCTGCTCTTCGACATCGGCCGCCCGGCCATCCCAGAACTGGCTCACGTGCAGCGCCGCGTTATAGACGGTGGGCGCATTGCGGCCGACCGGATTGCCCGTGTGCCCGAAGGAAAAGCGCAACCCGTCCATGCCGTAGTTGTTCAGGCCGTGGCAGGTATTGCAGGACATATTGCCATTGATCGACAGCCGCGGCTCATAATACAGCATGCGGCCGAGATCGATCAGAGGGTCGCTCATCTCGTAATTGACCGGCGTGGCCTCTTCGGGCAGTGTGCCGAAGATCTTCAGCGCGTCCGGCGAAATCGTGGGTATCGCCGCAACCACGGCGGTTTCCTGCTCGGCCTCTTCGGGATCGATCGCGCAGGCTGCCAGCAAGAGAAGGGCCGCTATGGTTGCAAGCAACAGGAAGAAGAGTGATGTCCGTTTCATTGATTCGTCTCCTGGTTTCTAGAGGTGCAAAGGTGCTCTACGGGAATAGAAGGGCTCCCCAGTCCCTGCCTGTCGGGCAGAGTTGGCGTGATATTCCCGTGTCGCTGCTATCCAGCGAACTTGCCGCTCCATTTAAGCCGTTAGGCGTACGCGTGGCCATTGCTAAATGTCATCAATTCCTTGGACGAATGTCATGACTTTGCAGATGACTCGAAAGGCCGGCCCCGCACCCGAAGGCCCGGCCTTTTTCTTGCCATCAGCGCCGGCCCACTTGCGCGCCCGGCCGTATTCATGCGATAGTTGGCCTCGCTATGGCTCACTGGCTGGTCAACCAATCCACCATTGCCGATCGCGGCGTGCTGCGGCCGACCCACATCGAGGTCGATCTCGCCCGCCTGACGGCCAACTACCGCGCCATCCAGGTCCACGTCGCCCCGGCGGCGGTCATGCCCATCCTCAAGGCCAACGCCTATGGCCACGGCCTGGTCGAAGTGGCCCGCCACATGCAAGCGCTGGGCGCGCCCTATCTTGGCGTGGCCTTTCTGGAGGAGGGCATCCTGCTGCGCGAGGCCGGCGTGACCACGCCCATCCTCGTTCTGGGCGGCATCATCGGCAACCAGATACCGCTCTTCCTGGAGTATGACCTGACGCTGACGGCCTCCTCGGTGGACAAGCTAGGCCAGATCGAGGCGGCGGCGCGGGCGATGGGGGTGCGCGCCAAAGTACACCTGAAGATCGACACGGGCATGGAGCGCATCGGCGTCCACTACTACAGCGCCGCGGCGCTGCTGGAGGCATCGCTGGCCTGCACCCACTTCGAGGTCGAGGGCATCTTCTCCCACTTCGCCAACGCCGACATGCCCGACCCGGCCTATTCCCACCTGCAACTGGCGCGCTTCGAGGGCGTGCTCGACTTCTACGCCCGGCGCGGCCTGCCCCCGCCGCCGCTGCGCCACATGGCCAACTCGGCCGCCCTGGCGCGCTTCCCCCAGGCCCACTTCGACATGGTGCGCGCGGGGCTGCTGCTCTATGGCGTCTATCCCTCGGCCGACGTGCCGCGGACGGTGGCCGTGCGGCCAACGCTCAGTTGGAAGTCGCGCGTCGTCTACTTCAAGGTCGTGCGCCCCGGCCACCCGGTCAGCTATGGCTCGACGTGGCAGAGCGACCACGCCGTGCGCCTTGTCACCGTGCCCGTCGGCTATGGCGACGGCTACTTTCGCGCCCTGTCCAACCGGGCCGAGGTCATCATCCGCGGGCGGCGCTACCCGGTCGTCGGCCGCGTCTGCATGGATCAACTCATGGTCAACATCGAATGGGACTCAGCCTACAACGGCGACGAGGTCATCTTGCTGGGCGAGGACGCCGGCGGCGCGGCCGTGCGCGTCGAAGAACTGGCCGAGTGGGCCGGCACCGTGCCGTGGGAAATTCTGACCAACGTCAACACCCGCGTGCCGCGCGTCTACCGGAACGCGGGAGCCAACGGCCGAGGGCTGACCGCCGACCGCCGACCGCCGACCGCTGACGGCTGACGGCCGACCGCTGACCACCGACCACGGACGACAGACCACTGCCCACTGTTCACTGTTCACTGTTCACTGTTCACTGTTCACTGTTCACTGTCCACTGCCCACTGACCTACTGACCTACTGACCTACTGCCTACTGTCCACTGTTTACTGCCCACTGCCCACTACTCCCCGCTTGACGGCTTGGCGGGAATATGGGTAAATTCGTACCAACACATCACCTTCCGGGAGCCTACTGTTCATGGACGCGATCATTACCCTGCAAGACGAAATGCATTTCACGGCCGTGCCGACCAGCGGCCAGTTGGTTCATCTGGACACGAAACCGACCGAAACGGGCCTGCGCCAGGGGGCCAGTCCGATGGAGCTGCTGCTCATTGCCCTGGGCGGCTGCACGGCGCTGGACGTTATCTCCATTCTGCGCAAGAAGCGGCAAGCGGTCACCGGCTTCGAAGTGCGCGTCCACGGCGACCGGGCGACGGAACACCCCAAGGCCTTCACCGACATCACCATCGAGTACGTTGTCCGCGGCGTCAACATTGACCCGGCCGCCGTGGCCCGGAGCATCGAACTGTCCACCGAGACCTACTGCTCCGTTCATGCCATGCTCCACCAGGCGGCCAATATCCGCACGACCTACACCATCGTTCAGGAATAGACGGTATGGACCTGCTAGAACTACTGCAACGCGACGGCGAGAAGATCGTCAGCGAGGCCGGCGAGGCGCTGGCCCGCTCCAGCCTGACCCACTATGCCGAAGCGGGCCAGGCCATTGGCCAGGAGCGGCTCGGCCGGCTCTTCGAGCTGACCGTGCAGAGCATCGGCGACCGCAACCTTGTGCCGGTGATGGACTACATGGCCACCGTGGCCAACGACCGCTTCCATGCCGGCTACGCCATCCGCGAAGTGCAAATCGCCATCAACGTGCTCGAAGAGTCCATCTGGAACGACATCGTCGCCAACGTGCCGCCCGACGAACTGGCTCAGGCGCTGGGCCTGGTGGCGACGGTGCTGGGCGCGGCCAAGGACGCGCTGGCCCGGGCCTATGTTTCGTTGGCCAGCCGCAAGAAAGCACCCTCGCTCGACTTGTCGGCTCTATTCGAAGGCTCCACTGGCGGCTAGCCCCACGTGTACCGCTTCGTGCGCAACACGATGCATCCGGCGCGCTACCACGGCCGGTTGCGCGACCAACGGCCGCCGTACTTCGAGGGCTGGTACTTCCGCATCGTCGACCCCACCGAGCGCCACCGCTACGCCGTCATCCCCGGCATCATCTGGAGCGGCCGGCCGCATGCCTTTGTCCAGGTGCTGGACGACAGCGGCGGCGCGCACTACCACGAGTATCCCGTCGATGCCTTCTGGACGCCCGACGACCGCTTCGAGGTTCACGCCGGCCCCAACCGCTTCAACCACAACGAGATGACCCTGCTCATCGACCGGCCGGAGCAGTCGGTCGCCGGAACGGTGCGCTTTGGCGGGCTGACGCCGTGGCCGGTCACCTGGGCCGCGCCGGGCATCATGGGCTGGTACGCCTGGGTGCCGTTCATGGAGTGCTACCACGGGGTCGTCAGCCTTGACCACGCCATCTACGGCACGCTGACGGTCAATGGCGAGGAGATCGACTTCACCGGCGGGCGCGGCTATATCGAGAAGGACTGGGGCCGCGCCTTCCCCGAGGCGTGGATCTGGTTCCAGACCAACCTTTTCGAGCAGCCGGGCACGTGCATCACCGCTTCCATCGCCATCATCCCCTGGCTGATGACCGCCTTCCCCGGCTTCATCATCGGTCTGTGGCACGAGGGCCGGCTGTACCGCTTCGCCACCTACACCGGCGCGAAGACGGAGCGGCTGCACGTCACCGAGCACACCATCGAGTGGATTGTGGCCGACAAGAAGTACTGGCTGGAACTGTTCGTCACCCAGGGCGCCGGCAGTTCCTTCGGCCTGCTGAAGGGGCCAGACCGGGCCGAGATGGGCGTGCGCGTGGCCGAGACGTTGTCGGCCACCGTCCACGTGCGCCTGACCGAGCGCACCGGCGGCCGGGTCGTCTACGAGGGCGACGGCCGCCACGCCGGCCTGGAAGTCCACGAGGTCGAGGCGCGGCTACTGAAGATGGTGCGATGACGCTGGTCTGGCAACTGCTCTGGGCCGCGCTGGCCTTCTGGCTGGGGGCATTGCCGTTCGCCGTCTGGGTCGGCCGCCGCGCCGCCCGGCGCGACATCCGCGAAGTGGGCGACCACAACCCCGGCGCGACCAACGTGCTGCGGGCGAGTGGCTTCGGCCCGTTCCTGCTGGCCATGAGTCTGGACATCTCCAAGGCCGCCGCGCCGGTGGGGCTGGCCTATCAGGTCTTCGGCTGGCGCGGCTGGCCCATGTGGCTGGTTGCCGTCGCCCCGCCGCTGGGCCACGCCTTCTCGCCCTTCCTGCGCGGCCGGGGCGGCAAGGCTGTGGCCGCTGTCTTCGGCGTGTGGATTGGGCTGACGCTCTGGGAATTGCCGGTCGTGGCCCTGGCGGGCATCGCCATCGGGTTCGCGCTGCTGACCGTCTCCGGCTGGGTGGTGGTGCTGTCGCTGCTGGGGATGCTGGCCTACCTGTTGTTGTGGCGGCCCGACCCGCTGCTCATCGGCGTGGTCGTGACCCAGTTGCCGCTGTTGGTCTACACCCATCGCGCCGACCTGGCCCGGCGTCCCAGCTTCCGCCCGGCCCGGCGCTGGCGCCGGGCCGCCGGCGACTAGGCCGTGATGATCGCCAGCGTGTACGCGCCAACCAGCATCAGGAACAGCCCCAACACCACATAGCCCCCCGGCGACGGAAAGCCGGGGCCGCGGGCGATGTAGACCAGCCGCGGCGGCAGAAAGAGCAACAGCAACAGGGCAAACACGAGCGGCAGCCACACCCCCGCTCCCCCGACGATGACGCGCGCCTGGGCGCTGAAGAGCAGGAGCATGACGTTGGTGGCCAGCAGGGCCAGCGTGGCCACGACCGGCCAGCGCCCGCCGGCCGGGTCGATGCTCGGCGTCACCGTGAAGCCCAGCACGAGGATATAGACGGCCGAGAAGCCGAGCCACGCGCCGGGGCCAAAGACGAAGTACGATGCCGACCCGCCTTCGCCCAGCGTGCGCGTGTCCACTTGCAGCCCGGAGCGAAAGAAACCCAGATGCCAGGCAATGGCCAGGCTCATGACCAGGGCGAAGACGGCCGCCAGGCCGATGCGCCAACCGCGCGAGGCCCATTCGCCCCCGCCGGCCAGCGGCCGCAGACGGCGCAGCCAGAACACGCCCAGGCAGAAAAGCAGGAAGCTGCCGGTGAACCGTAGCGCGTTAACGCCGCTGGGTTCGCCCAGCCGCTCGCTCAGGGCAGGGAACAGGAGGAACAGAGCCGCCACTGCGGCGGCGTCGGCCACCAGCGCGGGCAGGACGGCCGGGAATAGCGCCGATTGCGTCTTCATTCCGGTCATTATAGCAGAGAGGCCGGCTGCTCGTGAAATCCATCACGAGCGATGCATTGCTGGTTGACAGACACAACTCAGGCCCTATAATTCAGCTTACCGCCGTGGGCTATACCGATAGGGCTGGCGACTTCTCTGCTCACCCACTGGCGCTATTGTCCGTCAGTGACCCGCGGCGTTGGGACGCGACCGTGGGCGCTTCTAAGAGTTGTAACGGTTGGGCCGTATGAGTCAGGAGCAAGCAAGGGATCCGCGGGCCGGCATGGAAGTTAATGATGACTACTGGGCGGCCCTGTTTCGAATGGAAGAGTCGTTCGCGGCCGATGAACCGGCGAACGTCGCCGAGGCGATGGAACCGGAGCCGGCCGCCGAGGCCGCCCCTGACATCGCCCCACCGCACGCCCTGACCCTCCCTTCTCCGCCGCCCGGCGATCCGTGGCAGATGGCCCAGGAGATAATGACCGCTGACCGCACCCTGCACCTGCGCGTCGTCGGCTATAACAAGGGCGGGCTGCTGGTCTACTGGAACGGCATTCAGGGCTTTGTGCCGGCCTCGCAACTGATCGACTTTCCCCAGTTCCACGTGCCCCGCGAGCGTCTACAGGCTCTCTCGGCCTGGCAGGACCGCGAGTTGCACCTCAAGATCATTGAGGTCAACCGCGGCAACAGCCGGCTCATCTTCTCTGAGCGGGCGACGCTGGTGGCCGCGGAGCAACGCGAGGTGCTATTGCTGGGCGTCGAGCAGGGCGAGCGGCGGCGCGGCATCGTCACCAACCTGACTGACTTCGGCGCTTTTGTCGATCTCGGCGGGCTGGAGGGGCTGATCCACATCTCCGAGATTTCCTGGAGCCGTGTCACGCACCCCAGCGCCCTGCTGCGGCCGGGTCAGGAGGTCGAGGTGCTCGTGCTCAGCGTGGACAAGGCCGCCGAGCGCGTCGCCCTGAGCATGAAGCGGCTGCACGCCGACCCCTGGCAGGAGGTCGAGAGCCGCTATCGCCCCGGCCAGTTGGTGACCGGTGTCGTCGGCAACGTGACGACCTATGGCGCGTTCGTCATCCTGGAGGAGGAACTGGAAGGACTGATCCACATCTCCGAGTTGGCCGAGGGCCGCTTTTTGCACCCGCGCGACGTGGTGCGCACGGGCGAGACGGTGACGGCGCGTGTCCTGAGCGTCGACGGCCGTCACAAGCGGCTGGCCCTGTCGCTGCGTGGCGTCGACTCCGCCGCGCCGCAGCCTTAGCCGCCGATGCCCCGCGCGGAACCCCCCGCCGACAAGCCGGCCAAGCCTCGCGCCGGCGAGACCCCCGCGCCCGAACCCCGTTCCTGGGATGAGCGGCTGATCGACGGCCTGGCCGTCCGTCGCCGCGAGGTCGCCGGCGTCCTCCTCTTTCTGCTGGCCACCATCACCCTCCTGGCCCTGGCCGGCCTGACGCAGGCCGGCTGGCTGACCTGGTGGACGCGGCTGCTGCGGCAGATCTTCGGCTGGGGCGCCTATGGCGTGGCCGTGTTCATCGCCGCGCTGGGCGTCTACGTTACCCTTGGCCGCGAGCGCCTGCCCCCGTTGCCGTCGGCCGGGCGCGTGGCCGGGCTGGTCGTCCTCATCGTCACCCTCATGGCCGCCAGCCACCTCATCGGCGGCTATAGCCTGGCCGACGCCTTCGCCGGCCGCGGCGGCGGCGTAGTCGGCTGGGCGCTGTCCGAACCGCTGTTCGACTTCCTCGGCGGCTTTCTGTCGGCGCTGGTCTACCTGGCGCTGCTCTTCTGGGCGGCCATGTTGCTGGCCGGGCGCACGGCCGACGACCTGCGCCGCTGGCTGGAGCGGGCCGCGGCCGGGCTGTCCGCCTGGGCCGACCGCGTGGACCCGGAGCGGGTCGATGTCGTTGGCCACGCCGAAGTGGTG
>JAIBAS010000162.1 GCA_019695075.1 Promineifilum sp.
GCCGCCGGCGCCGCCGCCGCCGCGCCGGCCGACGGCCGAGGAGCCGCCGCCGCGCTTCACCTTGCGCACCTCTTCGCCGGCGAAGCCCTCATTCGACTGTAGCTCGCCCAGGTGGTACTCGTAGAAGCGCCCATTGACGCGATCGACGGCGATGACGCCAAAGTGGGCGTAGTGATCCAGGAAGTGGGCCAGCGGCTTCACGTACGGCCGCGGCCCCAGGCGAATGCGATTGCGAAAGGCGACCGGCGAGGGGTAGGAGCGGAAGTAACTCCCGCCCTGACCGCAGAAGAGGGCCAGGCCGGGCTTGGACCAGTCATAGCTCAGGTCCAGATAACGTTCGATGGTCTGCGCCTCGCGTTCGTGCTGCGTCTGCACCTCCTTCAACAACCCTTTGGCCGTCAGCTTGATCGCCTCGGTCGACTGGCGTCCGCTGTCGGTGTCCAGATAGATGCTGATCACACCGTCGCCGTTGGCCTCATAGGCCAACAACTCCTGCATATCATCCTGGCTAAACATGGAATCCTCCTAGGATGGGGCCGGTTCTGCCGGATAGCCGGTCGCCAACCGGACAGCCGGTCGCCGACCGACAGCCGGTCGGGTGGGATAATGCCGCGCGGAGCGACCTATGGCCGCTGGCCGAGCGTCAAGGGTACGTCAAGTTGTTGTCCGTCGCGAATGATCGTCAGGTTGATGGTCTGGCCTACCTCCGTGTTGAATACCAGATAACTGATCAGGTCGTCGGAACTGGCGATGGGGCGGCCGTCGACGGCGATGATCAAGTCGCCGCCGGGCAGCAATTCGCCCAATTCATCTACGCCGCCGGCGCGCAAGCCGGCCGCCGCCGCCGGCGCGCCGGGCGAGACCTCAGTCACGTACGCGCCAGTCACTTGCGGCAAGCCCAGCGCCCGCTGGCTGGTCAGGTCCAGGGCGGCCATGCGGATGCCCATATAGGTGTAGTGATACGTCCCGTTGGCGATCAGCGCCGGGGCGATGCGCCGGACGGCGTTGACGGGAATGGAAAAGCCGACGCCGGAGTTCGTGCCCGTGCTGGTGCGGATGGAGCTGTTGACGCCGATGACCTCGCCGGCCAGGTTAAGCAGCGGACCGCCGGAATTGCCGGGATTGATGGCCGCATCGGTCTGGATGACCTGGGGCAGCGAGTAGCGCCCGCCGCCCTCGGCGATGCGGTCGGAGGTTAATGTGCGGCCCAAGGCGCTGACAATGCCCAGCGACAACGAGCCGGCTTCGCCAAAGGGGTTGCCGATGGCGACGACGAACTGGCCAACGCGCACCGCGTCCGAATCGCCCAACGGGATAGGCGGCGCGCCCGCCGGCAACGACTCGACACGGATGACGCCCAGGTCGCTGTCCACGTCCGTGCCGATGGTCAACGCCGCGCGCCGCTCCCCGTTGGGGAAGACGACCTCCAGCCGCCCCGCGCCGGCGACGACGTGGTTATTGGTGACAATGTGGCCCTGGTCGTCGAAGATGAAGCCCGTGCCCGTGCCGACGGGGTTATCGGCCGTGTCATAGACGAAGATATGGACGACGGAGGGGTTGATGCGCTCGTAGAGAGCGATGAGGTCGGCTTCGAGGTCGGTGGTGATGGCCGGCATCTGCGACGGGGCGAGCGTGGCGCTGGGCGCGGCCGTCGCCATCTGCGCGGTGATCGTGGCCACGGCCTGCTGGACAATGGCCGCCTGGTCGGTCGTCGTCGCCGCCTCCTCGCCGGGCGAACCCCTGAAGACAGAACACGCTGAAGTCGTCAGGGCCAGCAGAACAATCAGGAGAGGAAGGAAGGTGCGCAGGATTCGAGCCATTGATAAGGATCACTTGTTGACGGGTGGATAACCGCAGACGATCCGATACGTCTAAGGATATGCCTATTCTAAAATCCCGTCCAGTGACAAGTCAAGGGGCAGGCGCGGCCACTTACGCAGCTATCAGATGACAAAACGGACGCGGCGGCCCTTTCTGGAGCCACCACGCCCGTTGTTGCACTGATTCTGTCGGCCGGCGACGGATCAATACAGGAACATCGGCTTGCCAAGCACGTGGCGCACCTTCGGCCGGTAGTTGGCCACGTCGTATAGCTCGTCCACATCGACGCGCTTGACGCCGCTGGTGACCATGCTCATAGCCACGTGGGTGTACGCGCCGTCGCGCAGGGCGACCATGCGCCCGCTGGAGCCGGCGACGATGAGATCGACGGCCAGGTGGGCGTAGTTGGTGCCGACCATCAGGTCGAGCGCGTCGGGCGCGCCGGAGCGCATCAGGTAGCCCAGCTTCTGGCTGATGATGTTCTCGCCGGTCAGGCGCTTGAGGGCGTCGCCGGTGATGTCGCCGATGCCGCCCAGCTTGCGATGGCCATAGGCGTCGGCCTCGCCGAACTCGACGACCGCGCCGCCGGACAGGTGGGCGCCCTCGCTGACGGTCACCATGGCGTAGTTGCTGGGGTTGGTGCGCTTGTCTTCCATCACCAGCGCCGCCAGCTTCTCCGGGTCGAACGGCACCTCGGAGATGAGAGCGCGGTCGACGCCGGCCAGGTAGGAGCTAATCAGGCTCGTCTCGCCGGAGTTGCGGCCGAACAGCTCGATGACGGCGATGCGCTCATGCGAGCCGGCGCTGGTGCGCAGCTGGTGGATGAACTGGACGCTGCGGGTGACGGCCGTGCTGAAGCCGATGCAGTAGTCCGTGCCATAGACGTCGTTGTCCATCGTCTTGGGGATGGCCACGACGGGGAAGCCCTCGCGGTGCAGCCGCTCGCCATAGCTGAGCGTGTCGTCGCCGCCGATGGGGATGAGCCGGTCGATGTGCAGGTACTCCAGGTTCCTCAGGACGTGGGGCGTGAAGTCGCGGGTGGACTTGTCGGCCGCCTCGGCCTCGGGGTGCTCCGGGTCCTTCAGGAAGTCGGGCACGTCCTTGGGCTTGACCTTGCCGGGATTGGTGCGGCTGGTGTGGAGCATCGTGCCGCCGGTGCGGTCGATGGTGCGCACGGAGGCGTTGGTCAGGGGCACAGTGTACTGTTCGACAGTCTCCGGGTCGTCGCGGTTGACCATCAGCAAACCGCCCCAACCACGGCGGATGCCGACAACTTCGTGGCCGGCGTCAACCGCGCGGTTGACCACAGCCTTGATAGACGGGTTCAGGCCCGGCACGTCGCCGCCGCCTGTCAGGATACCGATTTTCATACTATGTCTCCTCATTGATCAAGATGAATGCTGGAATGGATGCCTACAAAGCAATTGCCGGTCGGGGTCGCCGGTCAGCCGCGCGTCTCCTCGTCCTGGCCGGCGGCGCCCGGCGCGGCCAGCACGCGGGCGATGGACCGCAGGTCCATCCACCACTGCTTCAGCGGCCGGCTGTGGTCGTAGTCCATCAGCCGGGGCACGTCGTCGAGGCTGGTGTAGACGATGTCGCCCTGCACCTGCCCGATGCAGACGCCGGTCGATTCCTTGCGACCGATGGCCTGCTCCAGGAAGTCGACGCAGCGGACGGCCAGCCGGGTGGCGAAAATGCGGTCGAAGGGCGAAGGCGTGCCACCCTGCTGCATGTGCCCCAGAATGGCCTGGCGCACGTCGAACAGGTCGCCGCCCTCTTCCTCAAACAGCGTCCGCATGAAGTTGGTCGTGTAAATCTCGTTGGCCTTCTCGTTGCGAATGATCAGGCCGAGCCGCTTGCCGCGCCGGAAGCCGCGCTTGAAGGCCTCGACATCCTCGACCAGGTCGCGCATGTGGACGCCTTCCTCGTGTAGATAGACGCGCTCCGCGCCGGTAGCCAGCGCGCTCATCAGCGCCAGGTAGCCACAGTAGTAGCCCATGACCTCGACGATGAACGTCCGCTGACTGGCCACGGCCGATTGCTTGATCTTGTCCACGGCCGAGACGATGCTGTTGAGCGCCGTGTCGGCCCCGACACTCAGTTCCGTGCCCGGCAGGTTGTTGTTGATCGTCGCCGGCAGGCAAATCATCGGGATGTCGAAGGCCGGGTAGTTGCGGCGCTGGTTATACAGCTCCAGGACGGACTCATAGCCCGACCAGCCGCCGACGAGCAGCAGCCCGTCAACCTTGTGCTCCTCCAGGTGGCGCGCAATGGCGTAGAGGTCGCGCCCCTTGGGGATGGTGCGGTTGGTGCCCAGCTCCGAGCCGCCGCGCGTGGCCCAGCCGTTGACGCTCATCCACTCAAGTTCTTCGATCTCGTTATTGATGAGGCCGCGGAAGGCATTGCGGACGCCGAGGACGGTGTGGCCGCGGTCGATGGCGATGCGCACGGCGGCGCGCACGGCGGTGTTCATGCCCGGCGCGGGGCCGCCGCCATGCATCACCGCCAGGCGCAGGCGGCGCTGGCCGGGCGTCGGCTCGTGGGGCAGCGCCCGCACGAGGGTGCGCACGATGTTGAAGGATTCGGCGAACGACTGCCCGCGCAGCGCCAAAGCCTCTTCGTAGTTCTTGGCGGCCACGGCGTCGGCGACCGCTTTCGTCTTGGCCAGGGCGACATCGAGGCGCGTGCGCGTCAGCTTGTTGCCCTGCATGCCGACGATGAGCGGCTCGCCGTTGGGGTCCATCGACGTGATGGCCTCGATGGCCTCCGCGCCGAGCATGGTGCTCAGGTTGCGGTCGAAGGCGCTGGGCGCGCCGCCGCGCTGGACGTGGCCCAACACAGTGATGCGCGTGTCCTCGTGCAGCCGGTCTTCCAGGATTTTCTTGACGTGCTCGGTGGTGATGGGCTTGCCGTTGCGGTCGCGCGCGCCCTCGGCGATGATGACCATGATGTCGCGCCGGCCGACCTCGCGCCCCTTCATCAGCACTTCACACATCTTCGCCTCCCAGTCGTCCACGTCGGGCGGCGATTCGGGAATGAGCACCCAGTCGGCTCCGGAGGCCATGGCGCTCATGAGGGCCAGGTAACCGCAGTTGCGGCCCATGACCTCGACAACGAAAGTGCGCTGGTGGCTGGCGGCGGTGCTGCTGATGGCGTCGGTGGCCTCGATGATACGGTGCAGCGCCGTGTCGGCCCCGGTGGTGATGTCGGAGCCGAACATGTCGTTATCGATGGAGCCGATGATGCCGACGACGGCCAGCGCGGTCTGGCGCGCGGCCATCTTCTTGCTGACCTGGCCGGTGTCGACCAGTTCCTGCACCAGTTCTTGCCACTCGCGCCGGAGCAGGTCCGCGCCGGTCAGGCTGCCATCGCCGCCGATGACGACCAGGCCGTCGATCTCGTGCAATAGCAGGTTGCGCGCGGCGCGCAGACGGCCGGCGCGCTCGCGGAACTCCTTGCTGCGGGCCGAGCCGATGACCGTGCCGCCGAGGTGAAGGATGCCGCCCACGTCGTCCCAGGTCATGGGCTTGAATTGCTCGCCACCTTGGAGCATGCCGGCGTAGCCCTCGTAGATGGCGTAGACCTCTAGCCCACGCGCCAACCCCGTGCGTACCACCGCGCGCAGGGCGGCATTCATGCCCTGAGCGTCGCCACCGCTTGTGAAAACAGCGATTCTTTTCATGCTGGATAGTCCATCCTCATCTGCGTTGGTCTGCGCCATGGTGCACGGGAACGTGCTGCCTGATCGGGCCGCGGGGCGATGGTGCTGAAGTGGGAAGCGGATCGGCTGGCCATGGCCCCTCTTGTGCGGCTGTCAGCGTGCAGTGGTTCTTGCATCTGGGGTGTGGGAGTACCGAATGGAATAGTACTATTTTCGGCGCAAGAGGCAAGGAGTTTTTCGCGGTTCGTTAACGCAACCGCGCCGCTGGCCACGAGCGGTGGGCTGGGCTAGAATCAGAGGCGCGTCCTCGTAGCTCAAAGGACAGAGCAATCGCCTCCTAAGCGATCGATCACGGTTCGACTCCGTGCGGGGACAAAGACACCTACAGCGTGCTCTCCGGGTCGATGTCAACCACCCACGGCGGCGGGATGTGAAGGTCGTCCAGCAGGCGGTGGGGATCGGGCGAGTAGACGACGATGTGCCAGCGGTAGCGGCCGTCGAGTCGCGTGAAGAAGGCCGGCGTCGGGCCGAGAATCTCCGTGGCCGCCAGCGCCCGCTCGCGCACGGTCGTGGCCAGCACATGGGCCATGTTCTCGGCCATCTTCTTGGCGCGGTCGTTGACCGGGTCGGCGATCAGCAGGCGAACCATGCGCCGGAAGGGCGGCAGAGCGCGCTGGGTGCGGAAGCGAATCTCCTCGATGTAGAAGCCGGGATAGTCGTGCTCGGCCGCGGCGCGGATGGCGTAGTGCTCCGGCTGGTAGGTCTGGACGATGACCCGGCCGCCCAGCAGACCGCGCCCCGCCCGCCCCGCCACCTGGGCCAGCACCTGGAAGACGCGCTCGCCGGTGTTGTAGTCGGGCAGGCCCAGCGCGATGTCGGCCGAGATGACGCCGACGAGGGTGACAAACGGCAAGTCCAGCCCCTTGGCGATCATCTGCGTGCCGACGAGGATGTCGGCGCGGCGGTCAATGAAGCCGGCCAGCAGCGCCTCGTGGGAGCCTTCGTCGGTCGTCGTGTCGCGGTCCCAGCGGGTGAGCCGCGCCTCCGGCCAGCGCGCCGCCACCAGCTCGGCCAGCTTCTCCGTGCCCAGCCCGAAGTAGCGGATGCGCTCGGAGCCGCAGTTGGGGCAGGCGGTCGGGTTCGGCTCGCGCCGGCCGCACTGGTGGCAGACAAGTAGCAGTTGCGACTGATGGTAGGTCAGGGGCACGCCGCAGCGCGGGCAGTTCATCACGTGGCCACAGTCGCGGCAGTTGACGAAGGTCGATGTGCCCCGCCGGTTGAGGAAAAGGATGCACTGCTCGCCGCGGGCCAGCGTCTCCGTCACGGCGGCGTCGAGGGCGCGGCTGAAGATGGAGCGGTTGTTGGCGCGCAACTCCTGGCGCATGTCCACCAGTTGCACCGGCGGCAGAGGGATGGTCAGGGCATCGTCGAGGCGCAGGAAGTCGTCCACGTCGCGGCCCTCGCCGTCGCCGTTGCCGGCCAGAGGGCGGTAGTGGCTGGCCACGCCCAGGCGTTCGGCCTGCCCCTCGATGCGTTGGCGGTGGCCCATGATGCGCCGCGGCAGTTCCAATAGCTGGTAGCGGCCGGAGCGCGCCCGGTGGTAAGTGACGACGTCGGGCGTGGCGCTGCCGAGGATGACCGTCGCGCCGGTCAGGGCGGCCAGGGCGATGGCCACGTCGCGGGCGTGGTAATAGGGCGGCGGCACGGGCGGCGTCTGCTTGTAGCTGGCGTCGTGCTCCTCGTCAACGATGATGACGCCAAGGTTGGGCAGCGGCGCGAAAAGGGCGCTGCGCGGGCCGATGGCGATGTCGAATAGGCCCCGCCGCGCCCGCCGCCAGGTGTCGTAGCGCTCGCCGTCGCCCAGCGCGCTGTGGAGGACGGCCACGCGGCCGGGGAAGCGCGCCGCGAAGCGCCGCACCGTTTGCGGCGTCAGGGCGATCTCCGGCACCAGGACGATGGCCTGCTGGCCGCGCTCCAGGGCGAAGTCGATGGCCCGCATGTAGATCTCCGTCTTGCCGCTGCCGGTGACGCCGTGGAGCAGGAAGGGCGTGGCTGCGTCCATCGGGTCGAGGGCGTCGCGGTCGTCGGCGTCGTGGGCCTCCGCGCCGTCGGCTATCTCGGCCGCCGGCTCATCCACCCCCGCGTCGTCGTCCTCGCCCCAATCGTCCTCGTCCTCGCCGGCGATCATGGCCACCTTGATGCGCCCCCAGACGCGGGCCTGATCGAGGGTCAGCTCCGGCGGCTCGGCCGGGGCAAAGTCGCGGTCGGCCAGCGAGTCGCGCCAGACCTCAGCCGCCTTCAGGGCCACCAGGTCAAGGTCGGCCAGCCGCCGCAGATGATTGATGGTCGCCCCCGTGCGCGCGTAAATCTCGCCCACCGGCACCGCCCGCGCCTCGGCGGCCAGCAGGTCGAGGATCGCGCCGTAGGTCTCGGCGCGGCGCAGGCGCAGGATGTGGCTATAGACGGCGCGGCGGGGGATGAGCA
>JAIBAS010000617.1 GCA_019695075.1 Promineifilum sp.
CCGGCTGCTGGATGAGCGCGTCGTGGCCGCTTATCGCGACGAGGTCTGCGCCGCGCTGGCCGATCGTTGCCCGTCGGCCATCGTCGCGGAGCCGCCCGGCCCGGCCAACACCAGCCACCTGAGCGTCATGGACGGCGAGGGGCTGGCCGTGGGCCTGACGACGACGGCCGGCGAGTCGGCCGGCTACATCGTTCCCGGCACGGGCTACATCGCCAACAACATGCTCGGCGAGGAAGACCTGCACCCGCGCGGCTTCCACACGCGCCCGGCGGGGCAGCGCATCCCGACGATGATGACGCCGGCGGTCATCCTGCATGGCGGCCGGCCGCGGCTTGTCGTCGGCAGCGGCGGCAGCGCCCGCATCCGCAGCGCCATCCTGCAAACGCTCAGCAACCTGCTCGACTATCGCCTGCCGCTCGACGACGCCGTCAACCGGGCGCGCGTTCACCTGGACGGCGAGGTGTTGCAGTGCGAGGCCGGCTATGACCCGCGGGCGGTCGATGCGCTGGAGAACATGGGCTACCGTGTCAACCGCTGGTCGGCGCGCAGCATCTACTTCGGCGGGGCGCATAGCGTCGCCCGCGACGACGCCGGCCGCCTCTGGGCCGCCGGCGACAACCGGCGGGGCGGGGCCACCGCCGCCGTTGAGGGCTGAGCCATGCGCCGCGACGAAATCCTCCCGCTGGGCCTGCTGCTGCTGGCCTATCTGGCTCTGGCCATCCTCTTTGCCGTGCGCACGCCCGCCTGGCAGGCCCCGGACGAGCCGGCCCACTACAACTACGTCCGCCAACTCGTCGGTGGCAGCCTGCCCGTCATCGCCCCCGGCGACTGGGACCAGACCTACCTGGGCCAGATCGTCGGCGCGGAGTTCGACCCGGCCTACTCCGTGGCCGGGCTGACCTACGAGGACTGGCAGCCGCCGCTCTACTACCTGCTGCAAGCGCCGCTCTACCGGCTGTCGGGCGGCGCGCTGACGGCCATGCGGCTGCTGTCCGTGGCCCTGGGGGCGGGCGTGGTGGCACTGGCCTACGTCGTCGGTCGGGCCACGTTCGGCGGGCGCGTGCCACCGGCGCTGGCCGTGGCCGCCTTCGTCGCCTTCCTGCCGCAACACCTGGCCATCCTGGCTTCGGTCAACAACGACAGCCTGGCCGAGCTGCTCATCGCCGCTATTCTGGCACTGCTGGTCGTGCCCTGGCCGGAGCCGGCGACGCGGGGCGACGGCCGGCGGCTGCTGGCGTTGGGGCTGCTGCTGGGCGCGGCCTTCCTGACCAAGGGCACCGCCTACCTGATGGCTCCGGTCGCCGGCGCGTTCCTGCTGGCGCGGCATTGGGGCGCGTGGCGGCCGTTGGCGCGGGCGCTGCTACTGGTTTTCGTGCCGGCGCTGCTGCTGGGGCTGTTGTGGTGGGGGCGCAACCTCGCTGTCTATGGTGGGCTGGACGCCCTGGGCAAGGCCGCCCACGACGCCGTCGTCGTCGGCCAGCCGCGCACAAGCGAGTGGATCGCCCAGTACGGCCTCGGCGGCACGGTCGGCCGCTTCCTGCGCACGACCTTCGTCAGCTTCTGGGGCCAGTTCGGCTGGATGGCCGCGCCGCTGCCGGGGTGGATGGTGGCGGGGCTGGCGGGGCTGACGGGGGTGGCGGTAGTGGGGCTGGGGCTGAGGGTGGCCAGTGGGCAGCGGTCGGCGGCCAGACCTCAGAGGTCTCGGAAGACCTCTGAGGTCTTTGAGGCCGGCGGTCAGCGGTCGGTAGACAGGCAGCGCGTGCTCGTGCTGGGCTTAACCGTGCTGCTGACGGCGGCGCTGCACGTCTACTACAATCTGACCTTCGTGCAGCACCAGGGGCGTTACCTCTACCCGGCGCTGATCCCGATTGCGGCCGGCTTTGTGGCCGGGTGGGAGTACTGGCTGCGGCCGGCCGCGCGGCGCTGGCCGTGGGCGGCGTGGCTGCTGCCGCTGGGCGTCGCCGCCGTGCTGGGCGGCATTGCTCTGTTCGCGCTGTGGCGGATTTTGCCGGGGCTGGCGCCGTGAGCAGCAAGGCAGTAGGTCAGTTCGTCAGTAGGTCAGTAGGTCAGTTCATTGCACTGACCTACTGACCTACTGCTTCACTGACCTACTGCTTCACTGACGACTGACCACGGTACGCATCCAAACCGTGTCCGCCTCGCTCAACGGCGGCGGGGGCGGCGGAGCGGCGTAGTCGAGCAGCCGCTCGTAATGCACCAGGTCGTAGCAGGCATTGACGGCGCGTTGCAGGTTGAGCGGCACGTCGGCATCGGGCGGCAGGAGCGGCACGGGCACGACCGGCAGCGGATCGCGCAAGGCCACCGGCCAGACGTCGGTGTAGGGGCGGTGGGTGAAGCGGCTGAGGTACACGTAGTAGTCGGCCGGCGGCAAGGCGCCTTCCAGCACGATTCGCAGGCCCCGTCGCAAAAGGTCGATCTCCAGCAGGTGAGTAGCCGTCTTCATCACGTCTTGCCGCTTGTGGGCGTACTCCACCACGCCCTCGCCCATTTTGTTGACCGGCGAAAGAATCTCAATGACCGTCACCAAACGCCGGTTGGCAATGTCACGCACTTCGACGCTCATCACCGGCACTTCCTCGGACATTGGGCTGATCAGTTGGGTGGCGGGCGACGCCAACGCCTGTGTCTCGTAAGCCACGGCTGTCTCGGCAATGCGTGGCGATGGATGAACCACATGGACGTCGGGATAAATGACCCGCTGCTCCTCAGGCAGGCTGAGCAGGCCAACGGACTGGTTGTTCAGCACGTAGCGTTTGGCCAATAGGGCCACGTAATGCGGCGGCAAGACGGCCAGCAGTTGCGCGCGAATAGCGCCGGCCAGCGTCTCGTGGAACTCCTGCCACATCTCGCCCTCAAGGTATGGATCCATGCCGGGAAATGGAGATGGCATCGTCGGCCTCCAATCCTTATTATAGCACGTCGCTCGTTTGGTTACGCCGCGCGCCGGCTTCCCGGCAACTCGCGCAACTCCCACGTCAGCGTATCGGCGCGCAGCAGCAACTCATGCACGCCGCCGGCGAGCATGATGAGCACGTGGCGGCCGTCGGCGTCGGCCCACTGGCGGCCCTGCTCCACCGGCTGCCACGGCCGCCCCAGCCGCACGCGCCGCACGCGCACGCGGCCGTCGGCCTCGAAGGTGCAATCGACTTCAATGGGTGTGTTCATGAACGCCAAAGCTCGCGGAGGCGGCGGTATTTGCGCCACTCATAGTAGCCCATGTAGAGGCTCAGCCGCAGCCCGTGTAGCCCGTCGCGCCAGCCGCCCAGAGTAACGTAGCGCCAGTAGAACTGCCGCAGCGGTTGCAGGATGTAGTTGCGCGGCTTCGGCCGGACGCCCGCGTCGCGCAGGATGCCCGCGTCGGTCTCCACGTAGAAGCGCTGCTTGGCGTGGAACTGCGCCCGGTCGCGATAGTTGTAGTGGATCAGCGGGTTCTGCAAATAGCCGATGGTTCCGTCGACCTCGCCCAGTTCATGCACCGGGCGGACGTAGCGGGCGCGGCCGTGGCGCAGCAGGCGGAACTGGTAATCGGGGTACCAGCCCGCCCCCAGCGTCAGCCGGCCGAAGATGTAGTTGTGGCGGGGCACGTACCAGCCATCTTCCGGCCGCGCGGCGATGACCTGGCGCACCTCGGCCGCCAGCGCCGGCGTGCCGCGCTCGTCGGCGTCGACGAAGAGCACCCAGTCGGTCGCCACGCTGTCGAGGGCGGCGTTGCGCTGGGCGGCGTAGTTGTCGAACGGCCGCGCAACCACCTCGGCCCCGGCGGCGCGGGCCAGGACCACGGTGTCGTCGTCGCTGAGCGAGTCGAACACCAGCACGCGGTCGGCCCAGTTCAGGCTGGCGACGCACTCGGCCACGTGCCGGGCCTCATTCTTGGTCAGGATGATGGCAGTCAGTTCCGGCATTCAGAAAGAGTTTTAACGCAAGGACGCCAAGACGCCAAGACGCCAAGAAAACGCCCTAGTTCTCTTCTTAGCGTCTTAGCGTCCTTGCGTTAACTTCTTTGCGTCAACCTCTTCTCTTTCACCGCGTCAGCGAGAGGCGGAAGTTGGCCGTCTGGGCGAAGTATTCGCGCAGGACAATGCGCCACGCGCCGGTCGCGGGCACGACGAAGCCGGTCACGCTCTCGGCCGCGCCGGCCGAACCGGCATCGACCTCCAGCGCCGTCAGCCCGTCCGGCCCTTGCAGTTGCAGGACGATGTCGCTGCCGGCCTCGGCCGGCGTGACGGTCACGTTGATAGCCTCGCCGGCGGCGGCCTCGAACGACCAGGCCACGGCCGCGCCCGGCGGGATGACGCCGATGATGGTGTCGCCGATGTTCAGCGCCCCGGCATGCGCCGGCGTAGCCACAGGGGCCGCGCCCAGGGCGATCTCGTAGTCGCCCGGCTCGCCATTGAAGTCGCGCACGAGGACGATGTACTGCCCGTCGGCGGCCAGCGTCAGTTCGATTGTCTCCGGCTCGCCCGCGGCGAAGGCGTCCACGGCGGCGACGCGCTCGATGGCGCTGTCCAGTAGCCAAACGTCCAGGTCGAGGCTGGGGCTGAGCGGCGTCACGCGGATGAGGATGTGGTCGCCGCCGCGGCCCTGCACAAACCAGGCGTGAGCCTCATGCGGCTGGAGCGTCTCGGCGCGCACGTCGCCATAGGCCAGGTCGCCGGCGTCGTGGTAGTTGGCGATAGTCTGCTTGCCCTCGTCGAGGGAAATGGTGTAGGGGCCGCCGCGAGGGGCGAAGCTGCGCACGAGGATGGCATATTCGCCCGTCGCCGGCAATTCCAGCCCGGTGATGATCTCCGGGTCGCCGCTAAAGCCCTCGTCGTAGGCGGCCAAACGCTGCCCGTCCGGCCCATAGACATCGATGATGGCATCGACCGTGGCCGCCTCCGGCTCGACGACGACGTTGATGTGCTGCCCGGCCGTGCCCTGGAAAACCCAGTAGTGCCGGCCGTTGGCCGGCAACTCCCCTTGCAGCGCCTGGCCGACGGCAATCGGGCCGCCGGCGCTGAACTGCGGCTGGGCCGACAGGACGAGCGACAGGGTGTAGCCGCCGGCCGCGCCGTAGAAGTCGCTGACCTCGACGATGTAGGCCCCCGGCTGGGCCAGTAGCAGGTCGGTGACGGTTTCCATCGCCCCGGCGTAGCCATTATCGACGCGGGCGATGGTCTGCCGGTCGGGGCCGAGGAGGGTCAGGGCAAGGTCGAGTTGTGGCTCCGTGGCCGCCAGCGCCAGGCTGACATACTGGTTGGCCGCGGCGGCGAACGTCCACAAGTCGCTGACGGCCGGTTCCAGCGTCGCGCCGGCGCTATCGCCTTCGCCCGCCAGTTGGCCGCGGACGACGATGCGGCCCGCCTGGGCCACCGCCCCGGGGCCTCCCGCGCCGACGCGCACCGAGGCCAGCATGGCGTCGAACAGCGGCGCAACGGCCGGCCAGCGGGAGGTCGAGGCGCTGAGCAGCAGAACGACCCACGACGGGGAAGCGCTGTCGGCCTCCGGTCGGTACAGGACAACGCGCGTGCGTAGCTCTGTCGCCGCGGCGTTGACGCCAATCGGCCCGTCGGCCACTTCCAGGGCGATGCCGGCCACGCCATTGGCAGAGACGACATCGGCCGGCGCGGTCAGGGGCACGGCCGTTGGCGCGGCAGCGCGCAACAGATCGGTCAGGGCCGCGGCCGGGTCGGCCGTCGCCGCGCCGGGGGCGACGAGCAGCCCGGAGACGTAGGCCCCGCGCGCGAATGCCTTGCCGGCCAGCAGGCTGCGCCCCGTTCGCTCTGAGTCGGCGGCGAAGACGAGGTTGATACCCAGCCGGTTGCCCATTGCCGGGATGTTGCTCTGGGCGGTCAGGTCGATCCAGTCGGCGGGGATGCGCAACGACAGGCCGGCGCGATCGCTGCCCAGCAGCCGGCCGTCTTCGGTCGTCGCCGGGGCGGCCGGCGAGCTGACAAAGACCGGCGGCGATGTTTCCAGAGGCGACGAGACGGCCGCCGGGGCGAAGTCGGCCGGGGTGGGGTTGACGGTTGGCTCGACCCACTCCGGTTCCAGCACGGCCGGGCCGGCGTCAGTAGGCAAGGTGGGTGTCGTGCGACAGGCTGCGACCGCGGTGATCAGGATGCCCAGGGCCAGAGGTCGCAGGTCGCGCTTCTGCATGGCTCCTGCCGGCTATGGGATTTGCCAGTCGCTGCCCAGGATGACGAGGACATCGAAGTCGCCCTCAGGGTTGGCGCCCGTGCTGACGTTCAGCGGCGGGACATTCAGGAGCTGAACCAGGTATTGCACCGTGCCGGGATGCGAGCCGTAGTCGATGATCTGCGTGGCCGAATAGGTGGCCGAGTCGGCGTTGCCGATCACGGTCACGTTGACATCGCGGCTGAGGAGATAGGTCTGTGTGTCGGCGGCCAGGCCAAAGGTCGGCGTGCCGTTGAAGACGGCCACGCGGGCCTCCTCGACGGTGATGGCCGTCGGCAGCGCCTCCAGGACGGGCGTGGGCACAACCGGCGCGGCGAAGATCTCGTCGCGCAGGGTGCGCACCTTCTCGCGCACGGGCACGAGCACCTGCTGGCCGTCAAAGGTGGTGTCGTTGTAGACGTAGCTGTAGTCGAGGACGACGTTGCGGATGTTCTCGCGCGGCATGGTGCGCACGAAGTTGGCCAATTGCAGGGCCTCGTCGAACGACAGGTTGGTGGTCACGTGTTCCTGGTACGACTGCCACAGTTGCGGCGCGCGCAGGAGCAGCTGCGGCAGGTTATCCAGTTCGGTGGCCTGCTCGCGAACGGCGTTGATGACCTGTTGCTGGCGGCCGGCGCGGTCAACGTCGCCGCCAAAGGTGGCGCGGGTGCGGGCGTACTTCAACGCCGTCGCTCCGTCGAGCCGCTGCTGGCCGGGATCAATGGTGAAGGGGTCGTAGCCGTAGCAGCTATCGGGGTAAGTCAGGTCTTCGATGCGCTCCGGCACTTCGACGACGACGCCGCCCATGAGGTCGACGAAGTCGATGACGGCCTGGAAGTCGACGGCCACGTAGTAGTCGATGGGCACGCCCAGGAAGGCCTCAACCGTCTCCAGGGCCAGTTGCGGCCCGCCGCCGGGGTATTCGTATGCCTGGCCGAAGAAGTAGGCCTGGTTGATGCGGTTGGCCCCGTAGTTGGGAACCTCCACCCACAGGTCGCGCGGCAGCGACAGCAGCGCCGCCGACTGGCTGAGCGGGTCGATGGTGGCGACGATGATGGTGTCGCTGTGGGTCGGCGCGCCCTCCTCTTCGTCGCAACGCAGATCGACGCCCAGCAGCAGGATGTTGACCCGCTGCGTCCCCGTCCAGTCAGGAATGGTGTCCGGATCGACGCCGGCGACATCGCCGGCCGGCGTCCCTTGCAGGACAATGGGGCCGGACTGCCCGGAGACGACCTCGCCGGTGGTGGAGTCGAACTGTGGCGCGCCGATGCCGTCGGTGGCGGCGGCAAAGCCGCGGACGGTGCGGAAGAGCCAGACGGAACTGAGGATCAGCACCAGCACGCCGGCCGCTACCAACAGAAGCAGGCTCCAGACGGGCAGGCGCAGGCCGGGCTTACGACGCGTTTGACGGGGATCCGATGTCATGAAAACTGTCGCCCTCGAAGTTGGCGCATCGGGCATTATAGCAGCGGACGCGAATCCGGCAACGGGGCCGATTTAAAGCGGCGGTAGGCGGCGTGGGCCACCTGAGCCGCGGCCAGCCAATCGGCCAGCGCCGCCTCGTCGCCGGCCGCCAGCGCCGCCTCGAAGTCGGCCAGATCGGCCCGTACCGCGCCCAGGGCGGCCAGCACCGCCTCGCGGTTGGTCAGGAGGATGTCGAGCATCATGCGCGGGTTGCTGCCGGCCAGCCGGGCGGCGTCGCGGAAGCCGGACGCGCTGACCGTCCATTGGCGCTCGTCGGCCGCGGCGCGCATAAGGGCGGCCGATAGCACGGCCGA
>JAIBAS010000439.1 GCA_019695075.1 Promineifilum sp.
TTGGCATTAAGGGGTCGCATTCTGATGAAAGCATTGGTCGTTTACGATTCGCAATATGGCAACACGGAGCGCATCGCCCAGGCCATCGGCGCGGTGCTGGCGGCGCGGGTGGAAACCCGGGTGGCGCGCGCGGCCGACGCGACTGCCGACAGCCTGGCCGACTGTGGTCTGCTGGTCGTCGGTTCGCCGACGCAGTCGTTCCACGCCACCAAGCCGGTCGATGCGCTGCTGAAGGGGCGCTCGCTGCGGGGCGTCCGCGCGGCGGCGTTCGACACGCGCTTCGACATGGCCGCGGTGGATTCGCGGATGCTGCGCCTGGCTGCGCGCGTGGCCGGCGACAACGCCTACGCCGCGCCGCGCATCGCCGCGCAACTGGCCGAGGCCGGCGCCGAAGTGGTCGCCGAGCCGGAAGGTTTCATCGTCACGGACACGGAAGGTCCCCTGCGCGCGGGCGAACTGGAGCGAGCTGCCGCCTGGGGGATGAGCCTGCTGGCGACCATTTAGCCGGCCGGGCAGTAGGCATCGATGAGCAGCCGCGCCGTCTCGGCCAGGTGGGCGGCCGGGTTGTCGGCCGCGCCATTGTAGAGCCGCGCGGCCATATAGGCCCCATCCATGAGCAAGTGCAGCGCATCGGCCAGCGCCTCCGGCCGGGCCGCGCCCGCCTCGGCCGCCAGCGCCCGGAAGCGCTCCCGCGCCGCCTGCTTGTGGGCCAGGGCGACCTGGTGGCCGGCGTAGTTGCCGTCGGGGTACTCCGTGGCCACGTTGAGGAAGGGGCAACCATAGCACGCCGGCGTCGTGGCGTAGTCCTGCAAGGACGTGAAAAAAGCCAGCAGCTTGTCCCGCGCCGTCGTCGCCCCGGCGGTGATCTTCTCGAAGCCGCTCCAGAAGACCTCGTCGCTGTCGCGCAGATAGGCGACGATGAGATCGTCCTTTGACGGGTAGTAACGGTAGAGGGTCATCTTGCCGATGCCCGATTCGGCGGCGATGGTGTCCACGCCCGTGGCCCGGTAGCCGTGGCGGTAGAACAGGTCGGCCGCTGTCTGGAAAAGTTTGCCCTTGGCGACGCTTTCGCTCTTCATTGCTGATTCCCTCTTGACAAGATACAGACCTGTATTGTATCATGCCTGTCAAATGATACAGAACTGTATCACATGTGGTGCGATTCTCCGAATCGCGTGTAGTGCGATTCTCCTGAATCGCGTGACGAGATCGCGATTCGGAGAATCGCGCCACAAGGTTACGGAGCGCGATTCGGGAGAATCGCGCCACGAGGATGAAAATGAACGGGACACAGCCTTTGGGACGTAGTGATGTGCAGGCGCCGCGGCTGGGCATGGGTGTGATGACCTGGGGCCACGCCACGGGGCTGGCCCGCTTCCACCCGGCCAAGCTGGCCTATGGCGGTGCGGAGGAGGGCGAGGAGGAGGCTCGCGCCGTGCAGACGAGCATCGCTGCCGGCGTGAACCTCTTCGACACGGCGGCCATGTACAGCGGCGGCGCGTCGGAGCGGAGGCTGGGCGAGTTGACCCGCGGCAACGCGGCGGCGCTCATTGCCACCAAGTTCCCCGGCTCCATGCGCGCCAGCGCCGAGGACATGCCCGCCGAGCTGGACGCCAGCCTGCGCCGCCTGGGGCGGGACACGATTGACCTCTACCAGCACCACTTCCCCAGCAACCGCGTCGACATTCCCCGGCTGATGAACCTGATGGCCGACGCCGTCGCCGCGGGCAAGATCCGCGCCGTGGGCGTCAGTAACTACTCGGCCGAGCAGATGCGCCTGGCCCACGCCGTCCTGGCTGAGCGCGGCGTGCCGCTGGCCTCTAACCAGGTGGAGTACTCGCTGCTCCACCGCCAGCCGGAGACCAACGGCGTGCTGGACGCCTGCCGCGAACTGGGCGTGACGCTGATCGCCTACACGCCGCTGGCCGGTGGGGCGCTGACGGGCAAGTATGCCGCCGGCGACCGGCCGAAGGGCCTGCGGCGCTTCATGATGCGCCAGTTCCGCGGCCGGGGGTTGGCGGAGATCGCCCCGGTCGTGGCCCTGTTGCGCGAGATCGGCGCGGCTCATGAGGCCACGCCGGCCCAGGTGGCCATCCGCTGGCTGATTGAGAACGAGTGCGTCCTGCCCATCCCCGGCGCGAAGAACAGCCGCCAGGCAGCGGCCAACGCCGGAGCGCTGTCGTTCCGGCTGACACCGGCCGAGGTGGAGGCGCTCGACCAGGCGACGTTGGCCTGGCGCAACTAAGGCTCCCTCCGGGCGCGAGCGTGCGCGGCCTGCCCGCGCCCATTACACTTCGCTGACTTCTTCTTCACAATTTCTGAACGATCTTGCCCTATAAAAGGGAGTGTTGGGCAGCGCCCCGCGCCCCGGTTTGGGGGACGGCGGAGCGGCAAGAGTGCCCAGACACGCGAAATCATACCGGAATTGATAACCGGATAGGAGCAAGATCATGTTCAGAAAGGCACTTATTATGATGATGGCGGTCATGCTGGCGCTGTTGCTGCTGGCCGGCTGCCAGAGCGCCACGGTGACGACGCCCATCTCGTCGGCGACGACCGCGAGCGTGACCACAGACACGACAACCGCGGCCACCAGCGCCACCACGTCGGACACGGCCGCGAGCAGCGCGGCCGCCTCCGTCTCAGCCGCCGACGCCCTGGCGGAGAACGGCGAGATCGAAGTTGTCAGCGTGGACAACGCCAGCGAGTCGGCCGCCGTTGTCGAAGGCGACGCCGTCGCCATCGCTCTCAACGGTGACAGCATCAGCGCCGACAGCGCCGCCGTCGTCATCGACGGTAGCACGGCGACCATCACCGCCGCCGGCGTCTATAGCCTCAGCGGCACACTGACCGACGGCCAGATCATCGTTGAGACGGAAGATGAAGCTGTCGTCACGCTGGTGCTCAACGGCGTTGACATCACCAGTTCCACCAGTGCGCCCATCGCCGTGATGAGCGCCGAGGAAGTGGCCGTTGTCCTGGCCGATGGCGCGACCAACACCCTGACCGACGCGGCCAGCTACGTCTACCCCAGCGCGGACGTGGACGAACCCAACGCCGCCCTCTTCAGCAACGCCGACCTGACCATCAGCGGCAACGGCGCGCTGACGGTCAACGGCAACTACAACGACGCCATCTCCAGCGACGACGGCCTGGTCATTGCCGGCGGCACGCTGGTCGTCAACGCGGTCGATGATGGCATCCGCGGCAAAGACTACCTGGCCATCCAGGGCGGCACTATCACCGTAACGTCCGGCGGCGACGGCCTGAAGGCCAGCGAAGACACCGACGCGACGTTGGGCTACGTCACCATCAGCGGCGGCGTGATTCAGGTCACGGCCGCGGGCGACGCCATCACCGCTGAAACGGACGTGATCACCAGCGATGGCCAGTTCACGCTGGTGGCCGGCGGCGGCAGCGGCGGCGTGGTCGCCGCCGACGCCTCGGCCAAGGGCATCAAGGGCCTGGTCAGCGTCGTTATCGACGGCGGCACGTTCGCTATCGACAGCGCCGATGACGCCATCCACTCCAACGCCGACATCACCATCAACGGCGGCACGTTCAGCATCGCCACCGGCGACGACGCCGTCCACGCCGACACCTCCCTGACCGTCAACGGCGGCGTGATCAACGTCACCACCTCGTATGAGGGTCTGGAGAGCGGCATCATCACCCTGAACGCCGGCGACATCCGCGTCGTCGCCAGCGATGACGGCATCAACGTGGCCGGCGGCGTCGATAGCTCCGGCATGATGGCCGGGCCAGGGCGCGGCGGTCGGGGCCAGGGTGGCCCGGGCGGCATGCAGAACCTGGACGCCACCACCTACACCGGCTCGAACTTCCTGTACATCAACGGCGGCACGATTGTGGTCGATGCCAATGGCGACGGCCTGGACGCCAACGGGGCCATCATCATGACCGGCGGCATGGTTGTCGTCAACGGCCCGACCAACGACGGCAACGGCGCGCTGGACTACGACGGCGGCTTCAACATCAGCGGCGGCACCATCGTCACCGCGGGCAGCGCCGGCATGCTCCAATCGCCGGACGCCGCCTCGGCGCAGAACTCCGTCCTGATCTACGTCGGTCAGGCCGCCGCCGGGACGCTGATCCACATCCAGAACAGCGCCGGCGAGGACGTGCTCACCTTCGCGCCGACCAAGAGCTACGCCGCGGTGACCCTCTCCTCGGCGGAGTTGGTCAGCGGCGAGACCTACACCGTCTACGTTGGCGGCAGCGCCACGGGCACGGCCAACGGCGGCCTCTATAGCGACGGCGCGTATACGCCGGGCACGGAACTGGGCAGCTTCACGGTGTCGAGCGCCGTGACGACGCTGGGCATGCGCTAGAGCCTGGGTCGTGCTCTACCGCCGCAACTAGCCTCGTCGCCCTAGCCGATCAAATCGACCACGCCGTTCGACAGGACAACCTCATCCCGTTCGGCAACCTTGCTCTGGAAGAGGACGCGCGCCACGCCGTCCTCTTCTTTTTGCTCTCGCCACATCTCGGTGATGATGGTCTCGCCGGGGAAGACGTGGCGGGCGAAGCGGGCCTTGATGCCGGCGATGCGGGCCGGGTCGTTGCCGGCGAAGTCGCGCAGCACGGCCCGCCCGGCGAAGGCGAAGGTACACAGGCCGTGCAGGATGGGCCGTGTGAAGCCGCCGGCGGCGGCGAAGGCGGGGTCGGCGTGCAGCGGGTTGCCGTCGCCGGAGGCCAGCCGATAGAGCAGGGCCTGGTTGTCGGTCGTGGTCTGGGCGCGCGTGGCGTCGGGCGGGCGTTGGGGCAAGGCGAAGGCCGCCGCCGACGGCCCGCGCTCGCCGCCAAAGCCGCCCAGCCCGCGAATGAACAGCGATGAGCGGTTGGTGGCCAGCTCCGCGCCGCTCTCGTCGTAGCTGTGGACATCGAGCAGCACCAGCGCGGCCGACCCCTTGTCGTAGATGTCGGCGATGTGGGCGCGGTGGGTGACGGTCGCCTTGGTGGGCAGCGGACGCCGCAACTGCAGGGCCTGCTCGCCGTGCAGCAGCAGCGCCGGGTTGAAGCGCAGCCCCGGCACGGCGGTGATCTGCCACAGCAGCGCGAAGGGGAAGGTGACGGCAAAGGTCGGCAGCGCCCGGAAGCCGTCGCCCGACAGCTCGTAGACGAAGGGCAACTCGGCCGGGTCGAGCGCGTTGGCCGCTGCGCCGACGGCCAGCGCGTAGAGGCTGACCGCCTTTTCGTCGTAGCTGGTTGTTACCGGCGGGAACTCGTAGCCGATGGCGTCGCGCGGGCCGAGGTCGGCCGCGAGGCGCGGGGCCGCGGGGCGCGGGGTGGGTTTGGCCGGCGGCGGTTCGGCCGCGGTCGCGCTGCCCTGCAGGTTGGCCACGACGGGCGCGAAGGAGTCCGTCGGCGTCGTCGGGTAGGTGGGGTCGTCGAAGTTGTCGATCTCCGCCCAGCGCGCGGCGATGGCTTCCGGCGTGAGTTCGCCGGTCAGGGGGAAGAACGCGCCGCGCCCGCGCTGCCAGCGCACCCGCGCCACCCAGCCCGCGCCGACCTCGAAGGTGTGGCCGGTCTCGCCGCTGCTCTCGTGGCAGAGGTAGGCCACCAGCGGAGCGACGTATTCCGGCCGCAGCGCGGCGACCAGTTCCGGCGGCAGGATGGTCTCCGTCAGGCGCGACCCGGCCAGCGGGGCGATGGTGTTGACCAGGACGTTGCGCTTCTGGCCTTCCACGGCCAGCGTCTGCGCCAGACCCAGCAGAGCGAGCTTGGCGCTGCTGTAGTTGGCCTGGCCGAAGTTGCCGTAGAGGCCGGCGGCCGAGCTGGTCATGACGATGCGGCCATAGCCCTGCTCGCGCAGGATGGGCCAGGCGGCGCGCGTCACCTGATAGCCGCCGTAGAGGTGGACGCGGTAGATCTTGTCCCAGTCCTCAGCGCTCATCTTGTGGAAGCTGACGTCGCGCAGGATGCCGGCATTGTTGATGACGATGTCGAGGCGGCCGAAGGCGTCGAGGGCGCTCTGGACGATGCGCGCGCCGTCTTCGACGGAGTGGTAGTCGGCCACGGCCGCGCCGCCGGCGGCGCGAATCTCGTCCACGACGCGGTCGGCGGCCGTCGTCGCCGCGCCCTCGCCGTGCATGCTGCCGCCCAGGTCGTTGACGACGACGCTGGCCCCGCGCGCGGCCAGCAGCAGGGCATAGGCCCGCCCCAGCCCCCCGCCCGCGCCGGTCACAATGGCCACCCGTCCGTCAAAGCGCAGTAGGTCTGTCATGCGATTGCTCCTTGCTGGTCGTAGGACGGGTTGCCAACCCGTCCTACAGGCCCCGCAGTTTTGGGTTATTCGCGTGCCGCTCCGCGTCCCGCGCCGTCTTTTTGACCATTGTGGCCTCGAAGGCAGCCGTCAGGTCGACGCCGGTCTGGTTGGCCAGGCAGATGAGGACGAAAAGAACGTCGGCGAACTCGTCGGCCAGTTCGCGGCCGCGGTCGGACGCCTTGAAGCTCTGGTCGCCATAGAGGCGCGACATCAGCCGGGCCACCTCGCCCACTTCCTCGACCAGCACCGCCAGGTTGGTCAGTTCCGAGTAGTAGCGCACGCCGACAGTGTGAATCCACGCATCGACCTGCTGCTGGCACTCTCTGAGGGTCAGGTCCATGTCCGGCTCCGGGGTTAGTGAGGCAGCAGATTGTAGAACGTCGGCGGGCAACGGCGGGCGACGACAAGCTCGGCGGCGTAGGCCACGCGCAACAGCAGATGCTCCTCCCACGGCCGGCCCATCGCCTGCATGGCCGTCGGCAGGCCGCGCGGGTCGTAGCCGACCGGGAAGGCGATGGCCGGCAGCCCGGTCAGGTTGCCGGGCATGGCGAAGCGCATCAGCTCCGTCACTGTGTTCAGGTCTGACCAGCCGTCGGCCTCGCAGTTGTCGGGGACGATGGGCGCGGTGACGGCCGTGGCCGGCGTCAGGATGACGTCGCAGGTGGCCAGGGCGCGGCGGAAGTGGTCGATGGCCCGCGTGCGCACCCGCTGGGCTTGCAGGTAGTCGGCCGCCGTGGCCACCCGGCCGAGGGTCAGGTTGACGCGCGTTGAGGGGCTTAGCTCGCCCCAATGTGCTTCGTGGGCGGCCATGTTGGCGGCCATTTCGGCCAGGATGGTCAGCGCCTGGGCGACGCGCATCTCGTCCAATTCGGGAATCTCGATCTCGTGTACTGTCGCGCCCATCTCCACCAGCCGCTCGATGATGGTGTGGCAATCCTCAACGATCTGCGGGTCGGCGTGCTCGAACCAGGGCGCGTAGATGCCCAGGCGCACGCCGCGCAGATCGGCCACGTCCCAGTTGTCGAGGCTGACGGGCGGTTGGTGCAGGCTGTTGGGGTCGTCGGGGTCTGGCCCGGCGATACAGGCGTAGACCAGGGCGACATCGCTGACCGTCGCCCCAATCGGCCCCAGGTGGCCCATCGACCAGGTCAGCGGGGCCGCGCCGCGTTCGCTGACGCGGCCGAACGTCGCTTTCAGGCCGACCAGGCCGGTCAGCGCGGCGGGGATGCGGATGGAGCCGCCCCCGTCCGCGCCGATGGCCACGGGGCAGAAGCCGGCGGCCACGGCCGCGGCCGAGCCGTTGGAGCTGCCGCCGGCGTGGCACTGGAGGTTGTAGGGGTTGCGGATGATGCCGTAATGCTCGTTGAAGCCGTCGGGGTTGATGCCGATCTCGTGCATGTTGGTCTTGCCGAGCAGCAAGGCCCCGGCGGCGCGCAGCCGGGCGACGACCGTGGCGTCCTGCGCGGCCGGCGTCTGGCCCAGGAAACTCGTGCCCACGGTCGTGCCATAGGGAACCTGATCGACCTCGTCCTTGACGGCCACGGGCACGCCATCGAGCAGGCTCAGCGGCCGGCCGGCGCGCAGCCGCTCCGTGGCGGCGCGGGCCTGTTTCAGCACGTCGGCGCGGTCGATGGCGCGGAAGGCGCGCAGTGGCCGG
>JAIBAS010000038.1 GCA_019695075.1 Promineifilum sp.
TCCCTCGTCCCACCGACCCCGGCGGCGACGCTGCCGCCGACCTTCACGCCCGGCCCCTCGCCCACACCCGAACCGGCGGCATTGCTGGTGGCCGGCGGCGCGCCGTGGCTCAAGGCCATCATGGGGCCATCCGCCGGGCCGGAAGGCCTACCGTGGCGGGCCGAGGTGCTCGTCTACGATTGCGCCGCCGTCGGCGACGACCCGCAGCCGATCTCGCTGGAAATCCTACGTTTGATCAAGCCCGAAGAGGGCGTCGAGTACCAGATCGACAGCCAGCTCATTAACTGCGGTGGGCTGGGCGCGTTCGGCTTGCAGCCGTTGGCCTGGGACAGCAGTGGGCGCTACTTCTGGTACACGACGGCGCGCGAGGGTGGGCCGGATGGGGCCTGCCGGCCGTGGGCGCGGCCGATGACGCGCGTCGATCTGGCCGACTGGGCCTTCACGACGCTGGATCAGGCGGCGACAGCGCCGGACGGAAGCAGGGTGGCCGGCTGGGTGAATGGCGAGTTGGTCGTCTTCGCGTTTGACGGCGGGGAACTGGGCCGGCTGGCTCCGGCGGCGCTGCCGCCCACTGTCAGCGCCCCCGTCTGGTCGCCGGACGGCTCGGCCCTGGCCTACCTGCAATACACCAGCGCCTGTGGCGAGACGCCCGGCGATTCGGCCGTCGTCGTCGTCAACACGAACACGTATGAACAGCGTGTGGTGTTGACGCAGGCGTCGCCGGAGCTAGAGAGCGTGAGCTGGCTCGACCCCGGCCACCTCATCCTGGCCGGGCTGCTGGACGCGGGCCAGTGGCAGCTCGACCTGGCCACGGGGACGACCGTCCCAGTGACGCCCACACCCACGCCCTGAAGAGGTTAACACCAAGACGCGAAGACGCGAGGACGCAAGAAGCTTGTTTTCTTTGCGGCCTGGCGTCTTCGCGCCCTTGCGTTAATTACTTCCCTCTTGGCGTCCTGGGGTTGAGTTCTGTTCGTCCAGCGGCCGGGCCAACATCAGCCGCGCCGCGCGCCCCTCGCCCGGCTCCTTGTCGCCCTCATAGGCGACGATGGTCGTGAAGCCCGCGTTCGTCCAGAAGCGCAGGGCCGGCCAATTGCGCAGGTAGACCTCCAGCCAGATGGCTTGATAGCCGGCCTCGCGCAAGTGATAGGCCAGGCCGTTGACCACTTCCTGGGCCAGATGTTGCCCCTGGAAGTCAGGGTGGACGACGAACAGCGAGATCCAGCATACATTCGGCTGTGGCGCGCCGTGGAAGAGGTGGAAGTAGCCGAACGGCGCGCCGCCCGGCCGCGGGCGCAGGGCTTGCAGGCGGAAGTTGGCGTGCTCGTCGTCGGCCAGGCTGCGGCGCACCAGCTTGCCGATCTCCGCCTGCTCGACGGGGCGAAAGGTGGGGTCCCACGGCTCGACGTAGGCGCAGGCGTTGAAGACGGCCGTCAGCGCGGGGGTGTCCTCGGCCGTGGCGTCGCGCACGTCCACACGGCGGGTCGTCCAGGCCGTCGGCAGCTGCGCCGGGTCGCTCATGCGCCGGCCGCCCTTGTGATACTTTTCACAGTGTTGCCCGTGTTCATCCGCCTCCGTACAATTCGCCGACTCTCAGAGAACGTCCGCTATGATACGCCGCTGCCGCCCGATCGACCAAGCCCTTTCAGTGCCATTTGTGCCCTATTTCTTTTTAACCCTGCTATTGGTCACGGTCTGGCTGGCAGGCTGTGGCGGAGCGGACGCGCCGCCGCCCACGCCGACGCTGCCGCCGGAACTGGCCGCCGGGCAGCGCGTCTTCGTGGCCCACTGCGGCGCGTGCCACAGCACGGCCGCCGGCACGGTCATCGTCGGCCCGTCGCTGGCCGGCATTGCCGCCCGCGGCGGCGAGCGTATCGACGGCCTGGACGCCCGCGCCTACGTCTACAGCTCCATCCTCCAGCCCGGCGACTTCCTCGTGCCCGGCTTCGAAGACCTCATGCCCCACGACCTGGCCAAGAAGCTGACCGGGGAAGAGATGGACCACGTGGTGGCGTATGTGTTGGCGCTGAGGTAGGGGGAGAGTGGGTCAGTAGGTCAGTAGGTCAGTAGGGCAGTGGGTCAGTAGGTCTGTCGTCCGTCGTCAGCGGTCAGCGGTCAGCGGTCAGCGGTCGGCGGTCGGCCATCAGTGGAGGAGAGCATGAAACGTTTGGGAAAAGTGTTGCTATGGATTGTCGTCGCGGTGGTGGGCGTGGTGCTGCTGGCGCTGGTGGTGGCCGCGGCCGTGCCCTTGCCGAGCGACCCGCCGGTGGACATGGCCGCCCACGGGGCCGGCTCCAGCAGCGTTGAGCCGGCCACGTCGGGCCTGCTGCGCGCCTTCCCGGCCGGCAATGAGCCGGCCGACAACCCGACGACGCCGGAGCGGGTGGAATTGGGCCGGCTGCTGTTCTTCGACCCCGTGCTATCGAACGGCGACGACATCGCCTGTGCCACCTGCCATCACCCCGACCTTGGTTTCAGCGACGGCCGGGCCACGTCGGTCATGCCCGGCGGCGACGCGCCCGCCCGCAACGCCCTGACCCTTTGGAACGTGGTCTATGACCAGAGCCTGTTCTGGGACGGCCGCGTCAACTCGCTGGAGGAGCAGGCCCTCGCGCCCCTGACCCACGCCGACGAGATGGCCGTGGCCGATCCGGAGACGATGCTGGCCGACCTGCGAGCCATCCCGGAGTACGTCCAGCGCTTCGAGGCCGCCTTTGGCGTCGGGGCGGAAGGCATCACCGTCGATCACGTCACCCAGGCCCTGGCCGCCTTCCAACGCACGCTCATCAGCGACGATAGCCCCTTCGACCGCTACGCCGCGGGCGACTTCGACGCCCTCTCGCCCGCCCAGCGGCGCGGCCTGGCCATCTTCCGCTCCGGGGCGACGCGCTGCTTCGAGTGCCACGGCGCGCCGACGTTTGCCAGCGACACCTTCCGCGTCGTGGGCATCGACAGCGACGATCCCGGCCGCGCCGGCGTGGTCGATGATGGCGTCTTCGGCGCGTTCAAGGTGCCGACGCTGCGCAATGTCGCCCTCAGCGCGCCCTACATGCACGACGGCTCGCTGGCCACGCTGGAGGAGGTGATCGACTTCTACCGCGACGGCGGCGGGCGCGCCCACGGCTTCGAGAACGTCGATGTCTTCGTCAACCCGTTCACCCTGACCGACCAGGAGCGGGCCGACCTGCTGGCCTTCCTCTATGCCCTGACCGACGAGAGCCGCCGGCCGGAGATTCCCGCGGCCGTGCCCTCCGGGTTGCCGGTCGTCGCTCCGGTTGAGAACCCGGCGCGGGCCGTCGTCGCGGCGATGAACACCGGCGGCGCGGGTGGGGCCGCCGCGTCCGCGGCCGGGTCGCAGACCATCACCGTCGCCCCGGGCGAGACCATCCAGGCCGCCGTCGACCGGGCGCGGCCGGGCGACACCGTCGAGATTCCCTATGGCGTCTACCACGAGCGCGTGGCCATTGACATGAGCGGCATCACCCTCCGCGGCGTGGCCAACGCCGCCGGCGAGTGGCCCGTCCTCGACGGCCAGGGCGCGCTATCCGAGGGCGTCATCGCCTCCGGCAACGACTTCACCGTCGGCAACCTCCACGTGCGCAACTACACCGACAACGGCGTGCTGGTCGAGGGCGCGCGCGGCGTCCACTTCCACGACATCGTCGCCGAGAACGTCGGCACCTATGGCGTCTACCCCGTGCGCAGCACCGACGTGCTCATCGAGCGGGTGACCGTCAGCGGCGTGGACGACGCCGGCATCTACGCCGGGCAGAGCGAGAACGTCATCGTCCGCGACAGCACGGCCTACGGCAACGTCATCGGCATCGAGCTGGAGAACACCCTCAACGGCGAGGTGACCAACAACCACGTCTACGACAACAGCAACGGCATTCTCATCGTCCTGCTGCCGCAACTGACGTCGAAGATCTCCTCCGGGGCCAAGATCACCGGCAACCTGGTGGAGCACAACAACACCCCCAACTTCGCGCCGGAGGGGGCCACGGCGCGCATCGTGCCGCCCGGCAGCGGCATCCTGCTCATCGGCACGGACAACAACGAGGTCAGCGGCAACACCATTACCGGCAACAAGACGGCCGGGCTGGCGATCTTCAGCCTGACGGGCACGGGGGCGTTCAACGAGAACGAACTGGACGTGGGGCCGCTGGCCGAGGGCAACTACGCCCACGGCAACACCTATAGCAACAATGCCACCGACCCCGACCCGGTCGTGGCCGAGCTGGGCATCCCCGCCGGCGACATCCTCTGGGACACGACTGGCGGCAACAACCGCTTTGACGAACCGGGGGCGACGAGCTTCCCGCCGCTGCTGCCCGGCGACGGTTGGCCCGGCTTCCTGCGGACGGCCTACGGCAACATCTTCCGCGTGCTGACCGGGCTGCTGGGCTAGGCCGCGGTCGGGGTGGGGTGGGGCGATGGCCGCACCGCCGCCCGCCGCTCGTCCAGCAGGTAGGCCAGGTTGAGGAAGCTGCCCGTCTCGCCGCCGTCGTAGAGGCGCTGGCGACCGGCGCGCACGTCGGCGAAGTAGTCGCCCACGGCCGCCGGGTCGAAGAAGCCCGTCTGGTCGAGGAATAGCCGCTCGTACTTGGCCATGTTGTCGCCCAGACGCATCCAGGCGTCGAAGTTGACCCACGTGCTCAGCCGCGACTTGCGCTGGATGCGCCAGGCGCGGATGAGTTCGATCTGCAACTGCGACTTGTTCAGGTCGGTGCTCAGGTTGGGCACCTGGATGGCCGCCAGACGCGGGTAGAGGCGGCGGAAGACGCGGTAGTAGAGGGCGTGGTCGTACTTCATGCCTGCCGGCAGGTTGGTCAGGTAGTTGGCCACGTCCCGGTCGCACGTCGGCAGCAGCGGCGTGCCATAGACGGCCAATTGCCGCTCCTGGTCGCGGCTGTGGTGGCCCTGGTACTGCTCGCTCTCGAAGCGCTCGTTGACCTGCTCGATGGAGATGGGGCCGGAGGCGGCGATGGCGTGCAGGCGGGCGGCCACCTCGTCGCGGATGGCCGGCAGGCTGTCGGTCATCAGGCGGCGGTATGGCTCGGCCAGCAGCCGGGCGTAGTTGCGGGCGCGCTTGCGGGCCTTGCCGGTGTGGAGGTCGATGAGCGCGTCCAGTTGCTCGGCCGTGGCCGGCGGCGTGTGCCACGGGCCGAGGAGCGACTGGCGGACGTTCTTCAGCAGGCGGCGGCGCGGGTCGGCGTCGCGGTGGCCGCCGAAGGTCGTCTCGAAGGTCGCGCCGCTGCTGAAGTGGGTCGCGCCCGCGGCCACCAACTCCGGCAGATTGGCGTCCCACATCAGATTATACATCGTCTCGTTGGACGCATTGACGCGGTCGAAGGCCAGCCGCTCGAAGGCGAAGCCCGCGTCCATGGGTCGCGGCAGCCATTGCGCCCCCACGGCCGCGGCCACTTCCCCGGCGATGCGCACTTCGTCGCTGTTCACGTCGCCGAAGGTCAGGCCGAGGATGCGCTTGCCGCGCGAGGCCACCGCCCCGGCCACCAGGCGCGAATCCAACCCGCCGCTGAGCATGATGCCGATGGGCGTATCGACCGGGTCGATGTGGCGGGCGGCGGCCGTCGTCCACAGGTCGCAGATGGTCTCCACGATATGGTCGAGACGGTCGTCGATGACTGTCGTCCACGTGCGGGCCAGGCGGGCGACCGCCGGCGGCCCCTCCTGGCCGATGCGGAAGCGGTACTCCGTGCCCGCGGCGGCGCGTTGCGCCCCGCGCAGGATGGTGCGCTCGGTGGCCGTATAGCCGCCGAAGAGGTACATCTGGGCAATGCCTAGTTCATCCCATGCCAGTCCCGCCGCGGCCCGCAGCAGCCGTAGCGAGTTGCTGACGCGCAGGATGCCCTCCTCCTGGGCGAAGAAGCAGGCCCGCAGGCCGAAGGTGTCGTTGTGCAGGCGAATGTCACCGTCGCCGCTGACGATGAGCTGGTTGTAGGTGCCCGACTGGGGCCAGCCGGGCGTGTCCATGGCGACGATGTCGCCCTCGGTGATGACCAGGTGGGCGGGCAGTTCGTGGGTGGCGACGCGCAGCGCCGGCGTGGGCGGCGCATCGGGTGTGTCGATGATGACCCGGACTTTGCCGACCATGAAGGCCACGCGGCGGCCGTCGTCCGGCGACAGCGGCAGTGGCAAGGTTGCCTCCACCGGTTGAACGGTAATGAGATAGCGCTGGTACATTCTCGGACCTCCCAATGCCTTCGCCCGCGGCCGTTTGGAGCTGCGTAGCTAAGCCTATGCTACACGGGCGCGAGGACGATCACCATAGACGGAACGTGAAAAGATCGGCCATCGCGCGGGAAAATAAGTGATCCGCTCTCTCACTTGCCGCGGAGGCCATTTGCTGACAAACTTACCGGCGTTTGTCATCCCGGCCCAGAGAGGCGGGGCAATTGTAGGACGGGGCGGCGACCCGTCGCCTGTAGGACGGGTCGGTGACCCGTCGCCTCAGCGAGGCAATGGCGTGTAGAGACGGGTCGGCGACCCGTCTCTACGGATCTTTTGTTCAAAAGGAGAGCGAATGGGCGCACGAGGCACGAAGAAGAAGACGACGGCGCGCGGCAAGAGCAAGGCCGCGCCGGACAACCGCCTACGCAACATCCTGCTGGCGGTGGGCGCGGTGGCGGGCATCGCCATTCTGGTCTGGCTGCTGTGGCTGGCCACGCGGCCGGCGGAGGCCATCGCCGGCGTGGAGCAGTATCCGCGGCAGTCGCGCGGCCACGAGACGGGGCTGGAAATCCCCTTCGGCGAGCTACCGCCGACCGGGGGCAACCACGACCCGGTCTGGCAGAACTGCGGCATCTACGAGGAGCCGCTCAACACGGCCAACGCCGTCCACTCGCTGGAGCACGGCGCGGTCTGGATCACCTACCAGCCCGATCTGCCCGCCGAGGAGATCGCCGCCATCGAGAACTGGGCGCGGGGACAGAACTTCCTGCTGGTTAGCCCCTACCCGGAGCAGCGCAGTCCCATTGTCATGACCGGCTGGGGCGTGCAGCTGGAACTGGACAGCATCGACGACGACCGCGTCGGGCAGTTCGTCGAGCGCTACCGTGTGGGGCCGAACACGCCGGAGCGCGGCGCGGCCTGCACCGGTGGCATAGGCGAGCCGCTCAGCTAACCGGCCGCCGGACATCCGCCCGACGCGACCGGTCAGGCAGGCCACCCGCCCGCCTGACCGGTCTTTTTCATGCCGCGACTACTCCACCGACACCAACTCGGTCAGGATCGTGTCGTCCCCGCCCAGCATGCCGCCGATCTCCTGCCGCACCAGGCCGACGCCTTCGGCGTACCACGACACCATACTCATCTCGATGTTGCTGGCCGGCGCGCCGGCAATGCTGACGGCGATCGCGCCCGCCGTATCCACGCGCACGGCGTCGAACGTCCCCGCCGGCACGGTGACCGACTCCTCGCCGGCGACGGTATTGATCAGATCGACCGTCTCGGACATGGACATGGCCCCCTGGCCCAGGTCGGGCATGGTGACCTCGACGACGTAGTGGGTCGTCCACTCGTGGCCGGCGGTCATCTGGTCGGCGGCCGGCAACGTTGCCCCGCTGGCCTCGACGTACTCGAAGGTCATCCCCTCGGCCATGCCCGGCATCTGCGCCATCTCCGGCGACAGCAGGCCGTCGGCCGAGCACGTCCACTTCTGGACAACGCTCTCGCCGTCGCCGACGTCGATGTTGACGTTAAAGCTGCTGTCGGTGACATCGCTAAAGGTATGGCTGAATTCCGACTCGCCGAAGGCGGGCACGGTGTTGCGGTAGGTCATGACTCGCCCCTCGACGGCCGGGAAGAAGGGGTTGTCACACTCGCCGGCGGCGACAGGCGCGGCCGTGGCCGCCGCTGGCAGGGCGGTCGCCGTTGGCGTGGCGGTGGGCGTCGCTGCCGCCGGCGGG
>JAIBAS010000625.1 GCA_019695075.1 Promineifilum sp.
TGTCTCCTGGCCCTCAAGTATGATATGCTTCACTGGTCACCTCTTCTGGTTTCTGGTCTGTGATAATTCCATCTTACCAGAATGAGGTGACTTTTCTTACTCTACCTCGACTACTGAAAAGCCCTGTCGATCAGTGGCTTTCGTTGGCTGGCGGCGGGGTGTTCGGCGGATTCTTATCATCCTGGTGCAGCCGCTCGGCGATGTGCTCTAGCTGGCGGCTGAGCCAGCGCAGGCCGCCCTCGGCCCCCTTCTGCGCCTCGGTCTTCCAGTCCACCTCGCGCAGCTTGGCCTCCACGGCATCGGCCGTCGCCTTGGCCTGGGTCTGGATGGTCTCGGTCACCTTGTCGCGCACCGCCTCGGCCGTGCGGCTGGCCGTCTCGGCGGTGGTGTCGGCGATCTTCTGCGTCACCTTGGCGGTGGAGTCTTTCACCGTTCCGGCAACACGCTGGCCCAGGTGCTCGGCCGTCTCGCGCGCCTTGTTGGGCGCGCGCTCCGGCGTCGCCGCCGGTTCGGGCGGCAGGCCCAGGTCTTCGAGGGTGATCTTCAGCGGTTCCTTATCAGTCATGCTCTGCTCTCCCGAATGCGGGTTCTATAATAGTATACGCGATCGGCAGCATATCGTTGCGCCCGCGAGATGAGCGAACCGTGGGAATGGCTGAGAGGCCGGTTGCGCGCCTCGCGCGCCCGGCTATCATTCCCACCGGCGTGGGTAGCATGGCCTCGTGGCGCGATTCTCCGAATCGCCAGGCTGTGGCGCGATTCTCCAGAATCGCCAGGCCGTGGCGCGATTCTCCAGAATCGCAGCACGCGATTCGGAGAATCGCGCCACGCTATGGGAGTGGAGACATGATCCGCAGAGTACGTCAAGGTGTAGACAGGTTGCGGCCGACGCTGCCGCTCGTTTTGCCGGCGATAGCGCTGGTTGTGGCCCTCCTGGCCGTGGTGTCGGCCTGGGCGGTGGGCGATTTCCGCGTCTTTGGGCCGGCTGTGTTCGGCAGCTCCGGGGCGCAGGCGACGCCCTCGGCCACCATCGCCGGGCAGCCCTCGCCCACGGCCACAGCCACAGCGACGCTATCGCCGACGGCGACCGCCACCAACACTGCCACCGCCACGGCGACACCCACGGCCACGAACTCCCCCACTGCAACTGCGTCGCCCACGCCGACAGAGACAGCCACCGCCACGGCGACGCCCACATCTACCGCCACTGCGTCGCCCACGCCGACAGCGACGACCGCAGCCACCGCCACGGCCACCGCCACGCTTAAGCCCACCAAGACGCCCAAGCCCACGGCCACCGCCACCAACACGCCCGCCCCCGGCGAAGAGATGCTGGTCTTCGACTGGAACAAGCCGGTCACTACCGACGACCACGGCTTCCCCTGGGACAAGCCGCCGCTGGCCAACGGTGATTGGACGCAGCCGACTAACTTCGCCCAGGGCACGCTCTACCTGCGCGTCGAAATCTTCCACCAGCCCGTGCCGCAGGACATGAAGCTTCAGTTCTGCTTCTGGCAGGCCAACAACACCCTTGAGAATTGCACCCACCTGGTGGCCGTCTCCGGCGCGAGCGGCACGGTGGTGATCTGGTCTGAAGCGATCAAAGACCTCTACAAGAAGGATGGTTTGCCGATCAACTGGGCCGGCCCGCGGACGCGCAATGGCGTCAGCGTCAAGAACAGCAATGGCGATCCCGTCAGCGACTTCTCCGGCATGGCCTGGAGCGGCGAGAACCCGGATGAGTGGTATCCGTTGGATATGCGCTTCACCGTCGTCGTGGTCGAGAAGGACGCCGGCTTTTCCGGTTGGGAGCATTACATCCGCTAGAGTCTTCGCCCCCTCAATATCCCATCCAGTCCCGGCCACACGAGAACGACGCCCAGCGTGTTTCTCTCTGGCGGAATGTTGCGCGTCAAAAGTAGTATGAGTAGTACTTAAGTAACCCGTCATTCCGCCGGTCGTCTTGCTACAATGCTACCGCTTGCCCCACCGGGGGTGACGGCGACGAAAAGCACGGGCAGTTCATCCTCTAAGACTGTCTTTCACCGCAATCCACATCGCATTTGACGCCATTTTAACGCTGAATGTAATCTACATTAGGTACTATGGGCTGGATTCGCAGCACATCTTTTAGACGTGTCTGTGTCGCCCGGTCACACCGCGCCATCCAGTGGCGCGTGTGGGCGCGAAATTGCGTAGCGGCAGGAGATTGACTGATGAAAACCGAGTCACGGAAGTGGTGGCCACTGGCCATCCTTGCCCTGGGATTGTTCCTCTTTCTGGCGCTGTTTGCGCCCAGCGGCCTGCGGGCCGACACGTCGCCGAACCTCATCGCCAATCCCGGCTTCGAGTTGGGTGTCAAAAACTGGACGTGTAAGGACTGTCGTCTGACGGCCGGCGCGCCGGTAGTGGCCGGAGCCAAGTCGGGCCAGATGCGCACAACCGCTAAGACGAACCGCGGCCAACTCTTCCAGAGCAACCGCACCCTCCAGCCCGGCACTGAGTACCAACTGACGTTTTGGGCCAGGTCGGCCGGCGGAGAGGACGTGCAGGTAGACCTCTACAAGCCCACCAACCCCACCGTGAATTACGGTCTCGACCAGACATTTGATCTGACGGCCGAGTGGCAGCAGTTCAGCGCCACCTTCACGACGACCGGCTTCAGCGCGCCCGTCAGCAACGCCCGGCTGCGCTTCCGCGCCGCCCAGGGCCGGGGCCTGCAATACAGCCTCGACGACGTTGCGCTGGTCATGACCGGCCAGCCGCCCGCGCCGACGCCCAGCCCCACGCCCTCGCCCACGCCCCCGGCCGGTGGCTCCGAACTGCTCGTGTTCGACTGGAACAAGCCGATCACCACGGCCGAGCGCGGTTTCCCCTGGGACAATCCGCCGATGGCCAGCGCCAACGGCAACTGGATCACGCCCATCAACTACGCCGAGGGCACGCTCTACCTGCGCGCCGAGATCTTCAGCATCCCCGTGCCGCAAGACGACATGCAGTTGCAGATCTGCTTCTGGCAATACAGCAACGCCCGCGAGAACTGCACCCGGTCGGAACCGGTGGCCGGCCGCGCCGGCACGGTGGCCGAGTGGTCGGTCCCGGTTCAGGGCATGTGGAAGAAGAATGGCGTCGTCATCGACTGGGCCAACCCGCGCGACCGCAATGGTTTCGCCATCAAGAACGGCGATGGCGACCCGGTTAGCAACTACTCCGGTTGGAACTGGAACGGCGAGAACCCCGACGAATGGTATCCGCTGAACGCTCGCCTGACCGTCGTTGTCGTCGAGAAGGGCAAGACCTTCTCCGGCTGGGATCACTACATCCCCTAGTTGGTCTGGCGGCGGCTCGTCCCCCGTGACGAGCCGCCCCCCTTTCTTCAGTGTCGGTTCTTTGGTTCGTCCCGGCGATGGGGCCGGGGCGGGGTCACAAAACTTGGGAGCTGTGACCCGATCACTACTGCGTAAGGAGAGCAAGAATGAACAGTTGGTTGAACAAGCGGGTCAAGACCGTGGCATTGCTGCTGGCCCTGGCCCTGCTCCTCATGGGTTCGATTGTGGCTGTGCAGGCCCAGAGCGAGGCTCCGGCCGCGGCCAACGTCGCCGGCGAGCTGCTCGTCTTCGATTGGAACAAGCCGGTCACCACGGCCCAGCACGGCTTCCCCTGGGACAAGCCGCCGAAAGAGAATGGCAACTGGGTTTCGCCGATCAACTACGCCGGCGGCAACATCTACTTCCGTGCCCAGGTCATCAGCATGCCGAAGCCCAAGAGCATGAAGCTCCAGTTCTGCTTCTGGCAATCCAAGAACACGCGCGAGACGTGCAGCCGCACCCAGGCGATTGCGCCCGGCCAGGTGGTTACCTGGTCGCAGCCGCTGACGGGCATGTGGAAGAAGGACAATCGGCAGCTCGACTGGACCAAGCCGCGCGACCGCAATGGCGTGGCCATCAAGACGATGCAGGGCAAGCCCGTGAGCAACTACTCCGGCTGGAACTGGAACGGCGAGAATCCGTCTGACTGGTACCCGATGAACATGCGTTTCACCGTCGTCGTCGTCCGGCAAGGCCAGGCCTTCTCCGGCTGGGATAACTACATCCACTAGGAACCCATTATAGGAGCCTTGCCCCTGGGGCGAGGCTCCTCGTATAGGTGGGTGGCAGCCGCCGCCCGCCCGCAGAATGAACAGGAGTAATTGACATGACCGTAATGAATACCCGCCGCCTGCCGATAGCGACGCGCGCCATCATGCTGGCGCTGGCGCTGGTTTTCCTGTTGGGCGTGGCCCTGGCCGCGCCGGCGCAACTGCGCGCTCAGGACGCCCCCACCGCCGCCAATGCGACCGAGATGCTGGTCTTCGACTGGAACAAGCCGGTCACGAAGAACTATGGCGGCTTTGCTCAGTACAAGCCCCTCAGTGCTTTCCCCCAGTTGCCCAATGGCAACTGGCTCAGCCCGATCAACTGGGCGAACGGCACGATCTACTTCCGCGCCAAGGTCTTCAGCATCCCCAAGAACCAGCCGTCGATGAAGCTGGGCTTCTGCTTCTGGCAGAACAGCCCCAAGTACGGCGAGGAATGCAGCAAGAACACCTCCGTGCCCGGCGTCCCCGGCACCGAGCGGCAATGGAGCCAGACGCTGCGGTCGTTTAACAAGATCGGCGGCGCGGCGATCAACTGGGCGCTGCCGCGCTGGAAGGAAGGCTTCGTCGTCCGCGGCCCCAAGGGGCCGGTCAGCCCGAAGTCGGGCATGAACTGGGGCGGCCAGAACCCGAATGACTGGTATCCGCTCAACATCCACTACACCGCCGTCCTGGTGCTCGACGGCGGCGAGCCGGACTGGTCGAAGTACGGCTGGTAGCCTGCGCTCACCATTAACAGAAAAGGGCGTGGCCGACGGCCGCGCCCTTTTTGTTTGCCCGCCCAGGGGAAAGACCTCAGAGGTTTTCGGAAAACCTCTGAGGTCTGGGCGAGAGGCCCCGCCATTTGACACAACCGCCCGAATCGATTAACCTTCAGGCAGTTGGTCAGATAACAACCGTATACTCATCGAGAGAGGTGGAGGGAACCGGCCCGGCGATACCTCGGCAACCGCCCGACAGCAGGTGCCAAATCCGGCAGTGGACAGTAGCGTCCGCTGGAAGATGAGAGTGGACAGCCCCTTAGCAGGCCTCTCATCGCGAGAGGCTTTTTTATTCGCCAATATGAACCGAACACAAGCGCTCCAAGAACAACTGGCCCGGCGTATCCTCGTCCTCGACGGGGCCATGGGCACGATGATCCAGCAGTACCGCCTGGGCGAGGCCGACTTCCGCGGCCAACGCTTTGCCGACTGGCCTAGCGACTTGCAGGGCAACAACGACCTGCTGGCGCTGACCCAGCCCGACATCATTCGCGCCATCCACACGGCCTACCTTGAAGCCGGGGCCGACCTGATCGAGACCAATACCTTCAACGCCAACAGCATCACTCAGAGCGACTACGGCATGGAGAGGTTGGCCTACGAGATGAACCTGGCCGCGGCGCGATTGGCCGTGGAAGCGCGCGACGAAATAGAGCGGCGCGACCCGTCGCGGCCGCGCTTTGTCGCCGGAGCGCTTGGCCCCACCAACCGCACGGCCACCCTCTCGCCCGACGTCAACGACCCGGCCTACCGCAATGTCACTTTCGACGAGCTGGCCGATAGTTACGGCGAGGCGGCGCGCGGCCTGGTCGATGGCGGGGCCGACGTCCTGCTCATCGAGACTATCTTCGACACGCTGAACGCCAAGGCAGCTATCTTCGGCGTGAAGCGCATGCTGGACGAGATGGGCTTGCAACGACCGTTGATGATCTCCGGCACCATCGTCGACGCCAGCGGTCGCAACCTGTCCGGCCAGACGGCCGAGGCCATCTATACCTCGATCATGCACGCCGAGCCGCTCATCGCCGGCCTGAATTGCTCGCTGGGCGCGGCGGCCTTCCGCGACCACGTTTACGCCCTGTCGCGCGTCGTTAACACCTACACCCACATCTACCCCAACGCCGGGCTGCCCAACGAGTTTGGCGAGTACGACGACACGCCGGAGTACATGGCCGGCGTGCTGCGCGACTACGCCACCGAAGGACTGCTCAACGTCGTCGGCGGTTGCTGCGGCACGACGCCGGCCCACATCCGCGCCTTTGCCGAGGCCGTGCGCGACCTGCCGCCGCGCGCCATCCCCAGCCTGCCGCCCTACGCCCGCTTCAGCGGCCTGGAGCCGCTGGTCATCACCCCGGAGACGAACTTCGTCAACGTCGGCGAGCGCACCAACGTCACCGGCTCGCGCCGCTTCGCCAAGCTCATCCTGGCCGGCGACTACAGCGCCGCCCTCGACGTGGCCCGCCAGCAGGTGGAAAACGGCGCACAGATGATCGACATCAACATGGACGAGGGCATGCTCGACGCCGAGGCGGCCATGACCCGCTTTCTGAACCTCATCGCCGGCGAACCCGACATCGCCCGCGTGCCGGTCATGCTCGACTCGTCCAAGTGGAGCGTCATCGAGGCCGGGCTGAAGTGCGTCCAGGGCAAGAGCGTCGTCAACTCCATCAGCCTGAAGGAGGGCGAGGCTGAATTCCTGCGCCAGGCGCGGCTGGCCCGGCGTTATGGCGCGGCGGTCATCGTCATGGCCTTCGACGAGAACGGCCAGGCCGAGACGGTCGATCAGCGCGTCGCCATCGCCCACCGCGCCTACGACCTGCTGACCGGGCAGGTCGGCTTCCCGCCGCAGGACATCATCTTCGACCCCAACATCTTCGCCGTCGGCACGGGCATTGAGGAGCACAACCAGTACGCCCTGGCCTACTTCGAGGCCGCCCGGCGCATCAAGGCCGAGCTGCCCGGCGTGCTCATCAGCGGCGGCCTCAGCAACGTCAGCTTCTCCTTCCGCGGCAACGACCCCGTGCGCGAGGCCATGCACGCCGCCTTCCTCTATCACGGCATCCGCGCCGGCATGGACATGGGTATCGTCAACGCCGGGCAGCTGGCCATCTACGAAGACCTGCCCAAAGATCTGCTGGAGCGGGTCGAGGACGTGCTGCTCAACCGCCGGTCCGACGCCACCGAACGCCTCGTCGCCTTCGCCGATACGGTCAAGGGCGGAGCCAAAGAGAAGCACGAAGACCTGGCCTGGCGGTCGCTGCCGGTCAATGAGCGGCTGACCCATGCCCTGGTGAAGGGCATCAACGCCTACATCGAGACAGACGTGGAAGAGGCGCGACAGGCGACCGAGCGGCCGTTGCGCGTCATTGAGGGGCCGCTGATGGACGGCATGAACGTCGTCGGCGATCTGTTCGGCGCGGGCAAGATGTTCTTGCCGCAGGTGGTCAAGAGCGCCCGCGTCATGAAGCAGGCCGTGGCCTACCTCGTGCCCTACATCGAGGCGGAAAAGGCCCAGAGCGGCGACCGCGGCCCGGCCGGGCGCATCCTGCTGGCCACGGTCAAGGGTGATGTTCACGACATCGGCAAGAACATCGTCGGCGTCGTCCTGGGCTGCAACAACTACGAGGTCATCGACCTGGGCGTCATGACCCCGACGCACAAGATTCTGGAGACGGCCCGCCGCGAGAACGTTGACATCATCGGCCTCAGCGGCCTGATCACCCCGTCGCTGGAGGAGATGCGCCACGTGGCCCGCGAGATGGAGCGCGAGGGCTTCGACTTGCCCCTGCTCATCGGCGGGGCGACGACATCAAAGGTACACACGGCGGTCAAGATCGAGCCGGAGTATCGCCGCGGGCCAGTCGTCCACGTCCACGACGCCTCGCGGGCCGTCGGCGTGGCCGCGCAGCTTCTGAGCAGCGAGCAGCGCGCCGGTTTCGCCGCGGGCGTGCATGCCGAGTACGCCGCCATCCGCGAGAGCAGCGGCGACCGCGGCGGCAAG
>JAIBAS010000483.1 GCA_019695075.1 Promineifilum sp.
GGCCGAGTTGGCCGCCGCCGGCCCGGCCATCGCCGCCGTCGGCGGCGGCGCGGCGCGCCTGACCGCCATCCACCTGCCGGAGATCGAGGCCACACACACCCTGGTCGTCATCGACAAAGCCCACCCGACCGCCGCTCGTTACCCGCGTCGCGTCGGCGTTCCCTCCAAGAAGCCGCTATAGAAGAAGACTTAGCTCACTGGCTGGGTTCGATGCGCCCGCCGGCGACGCGCAGGGTCGTGGCCACGGCAAGGAATTCGGGCGTGAAGAGAGCGGGGTCGGTGGAGGTCAACAGCGCCTGACCCGTGCCCCGGCCGCGGGCCTGCTCCAGGATATAGGCCAGCAGCGCCGCCCGCCGGTGCTGGTCCAGTTCGGCGCTGACCTCGTCGAGCAGCAGGATGGGCGTGTCGTCGGTGGCTGCCTTCATCCAGCCGATCTCGGCCAGCTTGAGGGCCAGGATAGCCGTGCGCACCTGCCCGCGCGAGCCGAACGGCCCCAGGTTTTTGGCGTTGACGAGGATGGCCCAGTCGTCGCGGTGGGGGCCAACGGTGGACATGCCGCGGGCCATGTCCGTCGCCCGCGCCAGGGCCAGCTCGGCAGCGAAGCGCTCGGCGATAGTGGCCCGGTCGGGCATCTCCTGGAGGCGATCCCCCTCGCTCAGCAGCTCGTCGCCCGTTTTGCGGCCGTTGGTGTACCAGCCCGGCAGATAGCCCAGTCGCAACGACTCCCGACCGCCGATCAGGTCGCGAAAGTAGATGTCCTGCGCCAGGCGGGCCATCTCGGCCAGAAAGGCGGCGCGCCGCTGCAAGACGACGCTGCCCGGCTCGACGAGCTTGTCGGTCAGGACTTGCAGCACGTCGGCGGCGTTGCGCGTCTGCCCCTCGGCCATCCGGCGCAACAGGGCGTTGCGCTGCTCCAGCACCTTGTTGTAGTTGGACAACTCGCGGCAGTACTCCGCGTCCACCTGGCAGAGGGTGATGTTGAGATAGCGCCGCCGATTGGCTGGCGGCCCGGTGGCCAGTTCGACATCCTCCGGCAGGAAGAGCACTACCCGGAGTTGGCCCAGCAAATCCATCAGACGCACCGTGCGCTTGTTGATGACCGCCTCGCGCCGGAAGCTGCCCTGGCCGTTGGTCGTCCACATGCCGCGCTCCTCGATGATGAGCCGCATCTCCAGATGGCGCGGGCCGTCCGGCCGCAGCACGTCGGCCTCCAGGCGGCCGGCAATCACCGGGTCATCGCTCTGCAGCGCATCCCAGTTGATGAGTTGCTGGTCGACGCTGGCGTGGGGCGAGCGCGTCGTCGCCAGGAAGTAGATCGCCTCCAGCAAGTTGGTCTTGCCCTGGGCGTTGTCGCCATGCAACAGAACAACGCCCGGCGGTAGGTCGAGTACCAGACGGGCGTAGTTGCGAAAATTGGTCAGCGACAAACGACGGACCTGCATGGGCGCAAAGATATGGCGAAATGGGTCGCTTGGCAAGGGTCGCGCGGAGAGGGTTTGCGGCGCTCTGGCCCGCGTGCTATGCTCAGGGCGCTACGGTCGGCCGCGGCCGCCGCAGCAGGAGTTCCGATGGATGAAGACGACGCCTCGACCGGCTCGCCACTGCGCGTAATCGTCATCTTTCTGCTGATCGTCGTGCTGCCGCTGGCGATCGGCCTGTTCGCGGCCGCGCGCCTGACGCCCAGGCCGCAGATCGGCATCATCCGCCTGAGCTACGACATCAATAGCCAGACCGCCTATGAGATCGGCCAGCAATTGCGGACGGCGCGCGAAAACCCGGCCGTCAAAGCCGTCGTGCTGGTCATTAACAGCCCCGGCGGGTCGGCGGCCTATAGCGAAGAGCTATTCCTGGATGTGCTCGACACGCGCCGCGAGATGCCCGTCATCGCCTCTATCGACCTGCTGGCGGCCAGCGGCGCATACTACATGGCCGCCGCGGCCAACGAGATCTACGCCAAGCCGACGTCCGCCGTCGGCAGCGTCGGCGTCATCGCCTCGCTGCCGGGCGACATCTTCATCGACGAAGACCTGCTGACGACCGGCCCCTACAAAGCCTTCGGCGGCACGCGCGACGGCTACGTGCGCCAGATCGAACGGGCCAAGCTGGCCTTCCTCGATGCCGTCCAGGTCGGCCGCGGCGACCGCCTGACGATCGACTTGGAAACGCTGTCGCGGGCCGAGATCTACACCGGCGTGCAGGCCAAAGAACTGGGCCTCATCGACAGTCTGGCTTCCGGCGAGGAGGCGCTGCGGCGGGCGGCGGCTCTGGCCGGCGTGCGCCGGTATGAGGCTGTCGAACTGTACCCGCTGACTTTCGACACCGACACCATCCCCTTGCCGGAAGTGCGCTATCAGCCGTTGCCAATCGACGAGGCCCGCCTGCGGCAGGCCCCCGCGGCGTTGGCCCCCGGCCTCTATTACCGCTACGTCGAACCGGGCGCCACCCGCTGACGGCCACGCCCCCGAAACACCATGCGCAAAGCCGCCCTCTATCTGGCCATCTTCCTTGTCTTGCTCCTGGCGCCGTTGGCCGTGCGCCTTTTTCAGTATTATGACCCGCTGGCCGAGGCTCCAGCGACGCCGCCGGCCTACACCGGCGCGGGCATTGGCGCGGTGCCCACCCCCGAAGCGGGCAACGGCGCGGACACCGTTCAGACCGGCGCGGCGACCCAACGCGACACCGGCGCGGCGCGCGGCGTCGTCGTCCTCGACCAGGCCCACGGCAACCAGTTCACGCGCGAGGAACTGGCCACGCTGGACGGGCTGCTGGCGGCGCGCGGCCTCCGGGTACAACCATTGGCCGAGGGCGAGCTAACGGAAGCGTTGCGCGCTGCCACGGCGCTGGTGGTCGTCGCCCCGGTGAACGGCTACAGCCCGGCTGAGGCTCAGGCGGTCAGCGACCTCGTCGCCCGCGGCGGCCGCGTCCTGCTGGTGGGCGACCCAACGCGCTACAACATCGAGATTGACGAGGCCGACATCTTCGCCGCGCCGATCATCGCGACGGCCCAGGTGCCGCTCAACGACCTGGCCAACGCCTTCGACATCACCTTCCGCGGCGACTACCTCTACAACACCGTTGAGAACGAGGGCAACTTCCGCAACATCCTGGTCGGCGGCGACGGCCTGGGCGACAGCGCGCTGACCGAGAGGCTGGAGCGGCTGGCGCTCTACAGCAGCCACTCGCTGCAACTGGGACCGTCGGCGGCGGCGCTGCTGTCGGCCGACGACAACACCTGGTCGTCGGCCACCGACCGGCCGGGCGGGCTGGTGCTGGCCGCGCTCAGCCCGGCCGCGAGCGACGCCGGGCAACTGCTGGCCATCGGCGACGTTCACTTCCTGACCGAGCCTTATAGCACCGTTTACGACAACGGCGCGTTCGTCGCTCGCGTGGCCGACTTCCTGGCCGGCGGCCGCGGCAGCACGGACACGCTGGCCGGCTTCCCCTACTTCTTCCACTCGCCCATCGACCTGGTCTACAGCGACGACCCCGAACTGGGGCCGGACGCCTTCGACGACATCATCGCCCTGCAAGCCGCTTTCCGCGGCGCGGGGCTGGCCCTGGCCCTGGCCGACGAGGCCGACGACGACCACGACGCGCTCTACGTCGGCCTCTATAACACCGCCGCGGATGTGGCCGAGCTACTCGATGCCGCCGGCGTCTCGCTGGCCATCCGCCCGGCCATCGCCCGCCCGGCAATCACAGCGGCCACTGACCCCGACGCCACGCCGACGCCATCCCACGGCACGCGCCTGGTCGAGTCGCCGCTGGGGGACGTGGAAATGGCCGGCACGGCGCTGCTGCTGCTGGCCGACGACGGCGCGCGACGGCAACTGGTCGTCCTGGCGGCCAGCAACGACGGGCTGGAGAGCGCCCTGGAGCGGCTGCGCGGCGCGGCCTCGGCCGAGGGCGTCAACCTGACCGACTGTCTCATCCAGGACAACCTGGCCCTCTGCCCGACCGGCGTGGCCAACGAGCCGGTGGAGTATGAGCTGGATACCAGCGGGCCGGCCGAAGAGCCGACGACCGAGCCGGAGCAGCCCGACGAAGACCAGGAGGACACGACCGCGCCGATCGACAAAGGCCGCATCGCGCTGGGCGAGACGAAGACGGCCGAGCTGGCCGCCGAGGAAATCCACGCCTGGACGTTCGACGGCGGCCCGGCAACGATCAACATCGCCGTTGACCCCGACACCGACATGGACGCCGTGCTGGAGCTATACGCGCCCAACGGCACGCTGATGGCCAACCTTGACTCCGCCTTCGCCGGCGGCGTGGAGGAGATGCGCGGCGTCGAGATTCCCGACGATGGCCAGTACTTCATCGTCGTCCGCGACTTCTTCAACGACGGCGGCCATTACCAGATCAGCATCGCTGCCGGCGAGCCGGCGCAGCCGGAGCCGACGACCGAGCCGGGAGGCTAGGAGCAGATGAGTTCACCCGATATCCTCTTGATCGTCCTGGACACGCAGCGAGCCGACCGGCTGGGCTGCTATGGCCACGACCGGCCCATCACGCCCAATCTCGACCGCTTCGCCGCCGGCGGGGCGCTGTTCGAGCGGGCCGTTTCGCCGGCGCAGTGGACGATCCCCAGCCACGCCTCGCTCTTCACCGGCCTCTACCCAACGGCCCACGGCGTCACGCAGTCATCGCAGAGCCTCAGCAGCGGCCGGCCGCACCTGGCCCAGGTATTGCGCCAACTCGGCTACGAGACGGTCGGCTTCTGCAACAACCCGCTCGTGGGCGTGCTCAACAACGGCTTCAAGCGCGGCTTCGGCGCGTTCTACAATTATGGTGGGGCCTTTCCCAGTCTACCGCGCCAGTCCAACCCCTGGCCGTGGCCCCTCAACCGCGTCGCCGAGACCTATACCCAGTTCCTGCGCCGCATCTCCTACCCCATCCAGAACTTCTTCGGCCAATCGGACCTGGCCTTTCGCGTCTCCCTCCACGCCTTCCTGACGCCGCTGTGGTCGAAGATGGCCAACTTCAAGGGGCAGAACGAGCGCTCGGTCGATGACGTCGTTCAGTTCCTGGAGGAGCGCGAGGCGAAGCCGGCCGACCGGCCGCTGTTCCTGTTCCTCAACCTGATGGAGACGCACCTGCCCTTCTGGCCGCCGGGCGAATTCATCGACCGCGTCGCCCCCTATTTCCGCGACAGCAAGGAGGCGCGCACGGTCCTGCGGACGTGGAACCGCGAGGCCTACCGCTGGGCCGCGCCGCTGGCCGAGCCGCTAAGCGAGATGGAGTCGCGCGTCCTCAACGACCTGTATGACGCCGAAGTGGCCTATCAGGACGACTACCTGGGCCGCCTTTTCGCCGCGCTGGCGGCCCGCGGACGCGCGCGCGACACGCTGACGGTCATCGTCGCCGACCACGGCGACGGTCTGGGCGACCACGGCTACTTCGGCCACGCTTTCGTCGCCTACGATGAGCTGGTGCATGTGCCCCTCATCGCCCACTGGCCGGCCCGGCTGGCCGCCGGCGCGCGTGTGGCCACACCGGTCAGCACGCGGCGCGTCTTCCACACGCTCATCGACGCCGCCGCGCCGACGCCGGCGACGGCCGCCGTCGTGGACGAGGTGCTGGCTGAGGATGCGCCCAACGTTCGCCGCCTGTCGCTGCGCCACACGCTCAACGGCCGCGATCCGGAGGCGGCCACGGCCTTCAGCGAGGTCTATCCGCCGCTCAACTTCGTCCGCGCCATCGAGACGCGCCAGCCGGAGTTGCTGACGCAGTTCCGCTGCCTGGCCACGCGGCGGGCCGTCGTTCGACCGGTGGGCGCGGCCGGGCCGCTGAAACTCATCCACGTCGATGGCGTGGCCGACGCGCTCCACGACCTGGCCGCCGACCCGCGCGAGATGGACGACCTCCTGGCGCAGGAGCCAGAGACCGTTGCCGCGCTGAACATGGCCCTGGAGCAGATGGCCCAGCGCGTCGAACGGGAGCGCGAGGCCCAACCGGCCGGCGCGGCCGTCGATCTGGACAGCGATGAGCTTCTCCGGCAGCGGTTGCGCGGGCTGGGCTATCTGGAATAATTCACTATCTTTATCTGAACGGGTGAGACATGCTAGACGGTATTCAGATTGACCCGGTTGCCTTCACGATTCCTATCGGCGACGGGTTCCCCATTTATTGGTATGGTATCCTTGTCACCATCGGCATCGCCGTCGGCGTGTGGTGGGCAGCGCGCGAGATCGCCAAGCGCAACCAGAACGTCGATGAGTTCTTCAACGGTCTGATCCTGGTCATCTTCAGCGGCTACGCCTTCGCCCGCCTGACCTACGTCACGATGGAGTCGTTGGCCGGGCGCGGGGCGCAGTTCGAGACGTTCTGGGATTTGATCAACATCCGCTCCGGGGGCATCAACATTCTGGGCGGGTTCATCGGCGCGGCCCTCGTCGGTTGGATCTTCGTCCGCGCCCGCGGCCTCAACTTCTGGCACTACGCCGACGTGGCCGGCCCGGCGGTGCTCATCGCCCAGGCCATCGGCCGCTGGGGCAACTTCATCAACCAGGAGCTATATGGCCCGCCGACGACGCGGCCGTGGGGCCTCCTCATCGACGCCGAACACCGCCTGCCGCAATACGCCGACCTGACCCAGTTCCCATTGACCACTCGCTTCCACCCAACGTTCCTCTATGAGTCCATCTGGCTGCTACTGGGCTTCGTCGTTCTGGTGGCGCTCAACAGCCGCAACCGTGACAAGTGGCGGGCGGGCACGCTCTTCGGTCTTTTCCTCATCTGGTGGGGCGCGGGGCGGGCCGTGCTGGAGTTCTTCCGGCCCGACCAGGTCACCATCGGCGACTCGGCCATCACCTACTCCTTCCTGCTGGCCCTGGGCCTGGCCATCGCCGGCGTCTGGGTGGTCATGCGGCGCAACAACCGCCGGGCGGAGGTCTTCAGCCGCCGGCGGCATCGCCCGGTGAAGCCCAAGCCGCGCCGCGAGGCCTAGCCGCGGCATCCTGAGCGCGCCCGGCGCGCAGCGAGGCGGAGATCATGCAATTCGCAGACGAATACGGCGAGACGGCGCTGACCTTCGACGATGTATTGCTCGCGCCGGGCTATTCCGAGGTGCTGCCGGCGCAGACGCGCACGCGCACGCGCCTGGCCGGCGACCTGTTCCTGAACGTCCCCATTCTTTCGGCGGCAATGGACACCGTCACCGAAGCGCCGATGGCTATCGCCCTGGCGCGGCTGGGCGGTCTGGGCGTCATCCACCGCAACCTGACGCCGGAGGAGCAGGCCGAAGAGGTCGATAAGGTCAAGCGCTCCGAGTCGGGCATGATCGTTGACCCGCTGACGCTGCGGCCGGAGGACACGCTGGCCACGGCCGAGGCGCTGATGGCCCGCTACCACATCTCCGGCATCCCCATCACCGACGGCGACGGCCACCTGGTCGGCATCCTGACCAACCGCGACACGCGCTTTGTCCAGCCCGGCGCGCAACCCATCGCCGACTTCATGACCCGCGAGGGGCTGATCACCGCGCCGGTGGGCACGAGCATGGAAGAGGCCAAGGCCATCCTCCACCGCCACCGCATCGAGAAGCTGCCCCTGGTGGACGGCGACGGGAGGCTTAGGGGCCTCATCACCGTCAAGGACATCCTCAAGAAGATCGACTACCCCGACAGCGCCGTGGACGAGCGCGGGCAATTGCTCTGCGCCGCGGCCATCGGCGTGGGCGACAAGGCGCTGGCCCGGCTCGATTGCCTGGTCGAGGCCGGCGTCGACGCCGCGGCCATCGACACGGCCCACGGCCACACCCGTCTGGTGCTGGAGACCGTCCGCGCCGCCCGCCGCCGC
>JAIBAS010000512.1 GCA_019695075.1 Promineifilum sp.
TCTCCGAATCGCGTTTCTGCTCCGGCGCGGAACGCGATTCGGAGAATCGCGCCACAGGGCCACAGCCTACGGCTGCCAATCGGGCGAGAAGACGTCGGGCGTCTCGTCGATGGGCGTGACGTGGCTGCCGTCGGCCGCGGCGCGGAAGAGGCCGCCGTCATCGCCGACGAAGACGAGTTGCGTGCCATCGGGCGACCAGCGGCCCATCGTCGCGTTGGCCAGCAGCAGCGTCGGTTCGCCGCCGCCGGCGGGCATGGTCATCAGCGATTGCGTGAAGTCGCCGGCCTGCGTCGAGAAGAGGATGCGTGTCCCGTCCGGCGACCAGTCCGGCGAGCCATGAGGTATGTCATCGTCCGTGAGCATGACGACATTACCACTTGTAGCGCCGACGACGGCCAATTGCAGCGGCCCGCTGCCGGAGTCGTAGACAAAGAGCAGTTTTGTGCCGTCGGGCGACCAGCGGGGCGATTGGGCACGCCCGGCCATCGTCGGCGTGCGGTTGACCAGCCCGCTGCCGTCGAGGTTGACCACATAGACGTCATTGCGCGTAGCGCCCGTCCGGCCGACGAAGGCCAACCGTGACCCGTCGGGCGACCAGGCGGGAGAATGCGGGTAGAGTTCATCGTCCAGCGGCACGACCCGCCGGTCGCCGCCGCCGGTGTTGGTCGTGACGAGCAGAGTTGGCCCGGTCGGAGTGCTTTCCGTAAAGGCCAGCCGCGCGCCGTCGGGCGACCACGCCGGGGAGGCTTCCCGTTGTGGCGTGCTGTGGGTCAGGTTGAGCTTACCTGTGCCATCAGGCCGGATCAAAAAGATGTCTCTTTGCTCGTTGGCATCGAAGCCTTCGTAGGCGATCAGTCCGTCAGGGCTTTCCAGACCTGGCGAGGCGATGATGGGCGCATAGATGGCGTGGCCGGTGGTCGCGCCGGGTTGCCCGTAGGCATGGACGCCGCCCTGCTCGGCAACATTCAGCTTGGCCCGGTAGGGCGCGCCGGCCAGCAAATGGGTCTCGCTCAGCGCCAGGTGCCAGCCGAAACCGGTATCTTCCGGGCCGTCGGGCGATTCGATGGGTTCGCTGGCCGTCCACGTCGCCCCGTCGCGCGTGTAGGGGTAGAGCCGGTCGGTGGAGTAATCCGGCGGCGCGCTGGGCCAGCCGAGCACCAGTTGGTCGCCGGCCAGAGCGACGGCGCGGATGCCAAACGAGCCGGTAGCGTCGCCCTCCGGCTCCAGGCGGGCGGTCTGCGTCCAGATGTCGCCGGCGTGGCTGAAAACGTAGGCGTAGCCGGGGTGCATGGGCGCCACCCCATTGGCCTGGCAGGCGGCCACGACCGCCGTCGCGCCATTGAAGGCGATATCGCAGCCGAAGTTGTCGCCAAGGCGGCCGTCGCTGGGCGACAGCGTGCCCGCCGGCGACCAGACGTCGCCGTGGCGGGCGAAAACGTAGACAATACCCTTTGTGAAGGCCGCGTGCGCGTCGCAACAATCGATGCCCGGCGCGCCGACCAGGGCCAGGTCGCCGGCGACAGCCACCCCTTCGCCGAAATCGTTATCGACGGTTGGTTCAGGGCTAGCGAACTTGACTGGCCCATCCCAGCCGCCGGCGCGGCGGGTATAGAAGTAGACGGCCTCATGGCCGGTGTCGCCATATGGCGCGCCGACAACGAGCGTCTCGCCGTCGAAGGCGAGACTGGCGCCGAACAAGTTGCCCTCGACCAGATCGACCGGCATCAGCTTGGCCTCCTGGTTCCACGTCGCGCCGCTGCCGGTATAGCTATAGACCGCGCCAACCCCGTATCCGAAGTCGGGATCGCCCGGCTTGCCGCGCCGCGCCTGACTGGCACCGACGATGGCCACGTTACCCACGAGCATGGTCGAGTTGCCAAAAGCGTCACCATGTTGGCCGTCGCTGGCCGTCAGCCGGGTTCGCTCGACCCAGGTCGTGCCGTTGTGGGTGAAGACGTAAGCCGCGCCGGGCCGCGCGCCCGGGGCGCTTGGCCAACCGGGCGCGCCGACGATGGCCGTGTTGCCGTCGATGGTGACGGCCACGCCGAAATGGTGCAGCGCGCCGCCATCGGCGGCCGTGAGGGTGCCGGCCGGCGACCACTCGTCAACCGGCGCGGCCTGGCCGCCCACGACGGGCAGCAACAGGGACAGCAAAAGGATCAGGCACAAGGATAGGAAACGCCTGGCAAACATGGTGGCTCCTGTGGTTGAGGCGTTAGGAGAATCGCGAGCGGCTCCCGCTCAAGATGCATTATACCATAGTTCACCAGGCGGGTTATGCGTTCGACGGTTGACCGCAGGCTGGGGCGAGGGGGAGTATGGAAACCGATACGCGGCACGACGGATTATGAGCAGTGGCGCGCCGGCTTGACAGCGCCTCCACCCGCCTGCTATACTGCTGCCCGGCATCGCGACCATTTGCGCCGGTTGCCGTCATCATTATTGGACTAAATAGAAACATCGGCTGGGAGTGCGACTTGGCCCGGTGAGGTCCCAAGGAGTATTCTCAGTGAAGTTTCAAGACTTTTCTCTCGACGCACGGATCGAGGCCGGCATTCATGACGCCGGCTACGTGACGCCGACCCCCATTCAGGAACAGGCCATCCCCCACATTCTGGCCGGCCACGACGTGCTTGGCCTGGCCCAGACGGGCACGGGCAAGACGGCGGCCTTCATGCTGCCCATCCTCCAGCGCCTGATGCGCGGGCCATTGCGCCGCACGCGGGTGCTCATCATCGCCCCGACGCGCGAACTGGCCGAGCAGATCCACCAGACGGCCGTCGTTCTGGGCAGCCACACCAAGGTGCGCAGCGCCCCGGTCTACGGCGGCGTGGGCAAGGGGCCGCAGATTGCCGCCTTGCAGCGCGGCACGGAGATCATCGTCGCTTGCCCCGGCCGGCTGCTCGACCACATCCACGCCGGCGACGTGGACTTGTCCCACATTGAAGTGCTCGTCCTCGACGAGGCTGACCGCATGCTCGACATGGGCTTCCTGCCCGACATTCGCCGCATCCTGAAGCACGTCCCACCCAAGCGCCAGACGATGCTCTTCTCGGCCACCATGCCGGCCGACATCCGCGCCCTGGCCGATAGCGTCCTGACCGACCCGGTGACGGTGCAGGTGGACGTCATCGCCCCGGCCAAGACCGTCTCCCACGCCCTCTACCCCGTGCCGGAGACGCTGAAGAACAAGCTGCTCCACGCCCTGCTGGAGCAGACGGCGACCGCGCGCGTGCTGGTCTTCACGCGCACGAAGCACCGCGCCAAGCGGCTGGCGCTCGATCTGGACAAGCATGGCTACCGCGTCGCCGCGCTGCAGGGCAACCTGTCGCAGAACCGCCGCCAGGAGGCCATGGACGGTTTCCGCGGCGGCAAGTACGACATCCTGGTGGCCACCGACATCGCCGCGCGCGGCATCGACGTCAGCGAGATCTCCCACGTCATCAATTACGATATGCCCGACACGGTGGACGCCTATACCCACCGCATCGGCCGCACCGGCCGGGCCGAGGCCACGGGCGAGGCGGTCACCTTTGCCGTCCAGGACGATGAACCGATGGTGCGCGACATCGAGCGCGTGCTGGGCAAGCCCATCGAGCGGCGGCGGCTGACCGGCTTCAACTACGGCGACTTCGCCCCGGAAAGCCAGCGCCCCGCGCCCAAGAAGAGCGTCTACCGCTCGCGCGGCTTCCGTGGACAGGAGCGCGGCGGGTTGCCGGCCCAGGCGCGGCGGTCGTAAATCGGCCGCCCATGAGGCTGGGGCGCGGGTGAAGCTGAGAATGAGTATTGCGACGACGGCTTTTTTGCAGCGCCGTTTTGGCCTATAATGGTGGCCCGACGATACCAAGCATACGGAGGCGAGCCTTTTGAAAAGCAAGATCCGTGTGTGGCGGCTAAGTCTGCTGGCCCTGGCCTTCTTCGGCTTTGGGGTCATGACCGTGGCCGCTCGCGCAGACGAAGTGCCCGTGCCCAGCCTGTGGTACAGTCCACTGGAGATTCACTTCGGTTCCGTGCCTCTCGGCGGTCGGGCCGAGCGCCAGGTCGATGTCCGCAACACGGGCACAGCGCCGCTGACGCTCAGCGGCGGCCAGGTCGATGACCCATTTCGCATCGATTACGACACCTGCGGCGGCGTGGTTGCCCCCGGCGCGTCGTGCTGGTTAACGTTCTCGTTCACCCCTAAGGCCGTGGGCGAGTTCACCGCCGAGGCCAACGGCGACAGCGACGCCGGGCCGTGGCGCGTGGTGCTCCACGGCCGCACCGCCGCGCCGGAGATCACCGTCAGCCCGCGCTCGCTCGACTTCGGCCGCGGCCTGGTCGGCAGCGACTTCGCGCCCCAGGTGGTCGTCGTCACCAACATCGGCGGCGTGCCCGTGGGCGGCTTCGCGGCCGAGCCGGTCAGCGTGCCGTTTACCGGCGGCCTGGGGCAGTGCGCCACCGGGCTGCAACCCGGCCAGTCGTGCCACATGACCTTCGACTTCGCCCCGGAGACGGCCGGCGTCTTCCGCAAGGTGTGGACGGCCCAGAGCGCCGCCGGCCCCATTGAGATCGAGCTGCAGGGCCGCACCTACACTGGCATCGCCGGCACCGGCCAGGGCGTCACGCCACGCGCGATCGACTTCGGGCCGGTGCGCGTCGGCGATACCGTCCGGGCGGTGGTGACCTTCCAGAACTTCGATCCATCGATCCCCATCGTCAATTGGGAGTATGCCTGGATCACCGCTGAGCCGTATCACAACTTCAGTTACGACACCAACTGTGGCGACTCGCTGCCCGGCCTGGCCAGCTGCCAGGTGACTGTGCGCTACCGGCCGACTGACTTTGGCGCAGATGACATTGTCCTCCAGGTGCTCAACAGTCAGGGCTTCACCGATATCGACCTCTGGGGCCAGGGTGCGGCGGCCGAGGTCGTTGCCGACTCGCCGGCCATCGATTTGGGCATGGCCCCGGACGGCCGCAGTGGCGATCAGGTCGTGCGCTTCACCAACCTTGGTCACGGCCCGGCCGACCTTCTGGGCCTGGAGAGCGCGCCGTCGTTCACCATCAGCGACAGCGATTGCGGCGACGTGCTGGCCCCCGGCGAGAGCTGCCGGGCCTGGGTGCGCTTCGACCCCAGCGGCTACGGCCGGCGCGAGGAGGAGATCGCCTTGCTGACCTCCACCGATCCCGTGCCCGTGCGCGTCCTCGGCGGGTTGCTGACGCCGCAGCTGTCCGTCGCCTTCATGCCGCGCACGCTCAAGCTGGGCGAGCTAACCCACCTGCGGCTGACCTTCACCAACGCCAATCCTGCCCAGGCGCTCTTCGATTTGGGGTTGGACGGGCAGCTGCCCAACGGGCTGGTGCTGCTCGACGGGCCGCCGGAGGCCTCGGCCAACTGCGGCGGGCCGGCCCTGACCCGCGCGGCCAACGGCACCGAGTTCTCCCTGCACGACATGACTCTGGTCGCCGGGGCCACCTGCATTGTCGACCTGGCGGCGCAGGCGGTGTTGGCCGGGCAGTGGCGTTTCGACTCGGCCGCCTATAGCCACGCTGGGCCGAGCCAACTGAGCGGCGATAGCCTGGTGATCACCGAGGACGAGCAAACGTTCGCGTATCGGCTCTTCCTGCCCTCCCTGCTCGGCCCGACCGAATAGGCCGAGGTCAAGCCGCTACGCGCATTGACCTCTTCTCCGACACCGTTTGCCCCTGGTGCCGCAGGCTGGCCTTCGACGGCTCCGACGTGGGGCTGACCACCTCGGGCGAGCGCATCGACGCCCTGTTCCTGTTCGATGAGGATATGCCGGCGCCGTACCGCGACTGCGCCGCCCTGGGCTGGGTCAGCACGGTGGGCAACTATCGCGTCCGCGACCAGTGGGGCGGCTGGCTGAGCGGCGGCGGCGAGGACGTGCTCGGCTTCTGCGCCAGCAGCATTGGCGAGGACACCAGCGGCTACTGGTTCCTCTATCACGACGGTTCGGCCGAGGGCCTGCCGCGCAACGCCCTGGTCGGCCTGGCTCATGAGGAGGGGCGCGCTGCCTCCGGGCGCTTCAACTTCCTGACCAAGGGGCCACTCCAGGCCGACGAGGCCGACGGCGACGCGGGCGACATCTTCGAGTTCAGCGCCTACAACGGCGGCAGCTATCGCGGCCCGCTGGTGGACTTCTGGGACGACCTGGGCGTCAGCGGCACGCCCGACAGCATCCACATCTATTACACCCACGAGTAGAGACGGGTCGCCGACCCGTCTCTACAACCACCCATCCGTATCGGCCGCATTCCATGTCCTTGCCGCGGCCACCCGGGCCAATCTGTGGTACAATAAACCCCAGTTGACGGGGCGCGGCGCGAACGTCAGCGCCCCCCTCGGCCCCGTCCCCATAGTCAAGGAGTAGATTCAACCAATGGACAAGAAAACCCTGATCGATCACCTGAACGAAGACCTGGCCGCGGAGCTGTCGGCCGTCATCCAGTACACCACCTACGCCGCCAAAGTGACCGGCCCCTACCGGCCGCAACTGGAGCAGTTCTTCCTGGCCGAAGTGCCCGACGAGCAGATGCACGCCCAGTTCCTGGCCAACAAGATCGTCGCTCTGGGCGGCGAGCCGACGACGACGCCCACGCCCGTGGCCGCGGCCAAGACCAACCGCGACATGCTGCAAGCCGTGCTGGAGGCCGAGACGCGGGCCGCGGCAGGCTATATCGTGCGCGCCAACGAGGCCGACGCGTTTGGCGACATCGGTCTGAAGGTGCAGCTGGAAGACATGGTGCGTGACGAGACCGGCCACCGCGAGGAGACCGAGCGCATCCTGCGCGATTGGCCGCTGTAGTGTGTTCAGTGGCCGGTGGCCAGTGGGTGGACAGCGCTCACTGGCCACTGCTCACGGCTATTTTTGATTGCCTGCATCAGGCAGCCGGGGTTGTCCTCCGTTCTTTGAAGCCCATCCAGAAAATGGCTAGCAGCATGAGTACTCCGATAAGCCCTGCAACTACCACTCCCGTTATCATAATGAGGAGTGCCATTTGACCCGGGATGAACTGCCATAGCCAAACCTCCCCATCTTCAAGCATAACAAAATGTGCCTCGCGCACGAAGTTGGTCCCAAAACCAATATCTGAGTAATTGACACACCAGACTGGCGTGCTAGGCGGCGAGGCTATTTTCCTGTAATCGCTTTGACACAGAGGTGTGATCGTCATCTCACTCCAATCATTCGTTACAAGAATAGACTCCACCTGTTTCCAACAGCTATCGTTGGAACAAATGGGAAGTCCACCTACCTGGAACAGAGTGCTACCAGCAGTGGTAGACGCTATCGTTGCATCCGACGCTGCATCGAAGTAGACCGCGTCTATTTCTTCAATTTCATAAGGAGGAGTGCCTAGCGATTTCCAGTCTGCAAATGCACCCTCCGAATAGCTAACTGAGATGGAGTAACTCAGGATTATGACCACACAAACAGCTAATGTGCCGAGGAGTACAATGCGCGTTTTCATGTGGAATTCCCCCATTTAGCAGAGCCAACAAAAAGGACAGCAACGTTGCTCAAAGTCAACCGGGCTGAGGTAGCCTAGTGCTGAATGGAGCCACTGTCGATTGTAGAACACCTCGATGGAATCGAAAATGGCTGTCCGGGCGGCTTGACTTCTTACCTTCAGCCCCCTTGCTTCTAGCCCCATCTCTGCTATACTGGCTATCCAGTGTGCACGAGGCGCGACATACTGGGGGCGACGCGAGGCGTCGCGACAATGAGCAAAGCCGCCGGCGACAAGCCGGC